>NSLH01000008.1 GCA_002763895.1 [Chlorobium] sp. 445 | reverse complement strand
CACGCAAGATGCGTTTGACCTAAAGATTGCGATTCGTGCTGGAGGCACGTCACCTTCAGCCTTCCCAGACTTCATGGTCAATGCGGTGCGCAATGCAACCGAAACGGCAACCAATTTAACCAGACAAGCTGTATCTACGGTGCGCAGCTGGTGGAATCGGTTCCGTGGCGAGTAAGTCTAGAGCCATTGTTCTTTCAAGCAAGAGAGCCTGCATGAGCAGGCTCTCTGTGTTTTATGAGATTTTGTCTTACAAAACAATCTGACAGACGGGTGATGAAAGTGTTTTTATTTTTGGGGTTATGTGGGGTGCTGTGTGCGGATGTGCGTGCGCAGACCGATGCGGGGGAAGCCATTTTAGCGGTGCTCGAGGCGCAAGTAGCGGATTGGAATCGTGGAGATGTGCGGGCGTTCATGCGTGGCTACAAGGTCTCGGATTCAACGACCTTTGTATCGGCGCGGGGTGTGGAGCAGGGCTACGAGAAGATTTTGCAGCGCTATTTGAGAAGTTATCCTAACGCAGCGGCGATGGGAGAGTTGAAGTTTGAGGGCTTGAGAGTGTGGTTACTTTCTGAGAGGCACGCGGTGGTGAATGGTCAATTTGTGCTGACGCGGCGTGTGGCAAGTGGCAACGAAGAGCGGCTCAGCGGGTATTTTACACTGCTGTTTGAAAAGACGCACGAGGGGTGGAAAATTATTGTGGATCATACGTCTTGAGTTTCAAGGAGTCGGTGTGCGAGTTTGGGCATTGCGGTGGCGGCACTGTCTTTGTAGATTTCGAAGCCATGGAGCAGGCTTACGGCGGGGTTTGGGTCGATGAAGAATTTTTGAGGGGTATCAGCAAAGAGTGTCAGCAAGCCGGCGGCGGGATAGACTTGTGCAGAGGTGCCGATGACGATAAAAATTTTGGTGGTCTCAATAAGTTCGTCTAAGTAGGTGTGGCGCATATCGACGGCTTCACCGAACCAGACGACGTTGGGGCGGAGTTGGGCGCCGCATTTGGGGCAGCGATCGCCCCACTGAATGGGTTTTGTAATCGTGGATTTGAAGTCGCAGCGAAAGTGCGGGTTGCCATCGGCGAAGATATCGTAGTGGCGTTCGCACTTTTGCATGTCGGCGCGTCCGTGTAGATGCCAGACATTGTGGCAGCCGGCGCGTTCAAGCAGGTTATCGATGTTTTGGGTAATGTTGATGACCTCATACTTTTTTTCGAGCGCTGCGATGGCATAATGTGCGGCGTTAGGTTTGCAGGCTTGATAGGTGTTGAAGCGAGCGGCGTAGAAGTCGAGCACGAGTTGCGGATTGCGCTGCCAGCCTTCAGGTGTTGCCACGTCTTCGATGGCGTAATTTTCCCATAAGCCGCCGCTATCACGAAAGGTGGGGATGCCGCTTTCAGCTGAAAGTCCTGCGCCGCTAAAAATAACAACTCTTGATTTCATGGTCGAGACGGTCGATGTGGTCGATTTAATTTTAGCACGAAGAACAACTGTTGCATAGCGAAGCTTCAATACGCAAGAGTAGACTGAGAAGTTCTGGTTGCAAGTGCTAACTGCTGTTCATAGGCAAAGATACGGCAAATCGCCTAACAAGGTTAGCCTATCGGTGAAACAAAAAACAACAGGATAAGTCATTTGATTTTTTGTGCAAGAGAGCTGCTCAAGGCGGTGCGACAAGCACACCATGTGCGGCACTGAACTTGATGTGTGAGCGAAATTTCATTAAATTTTCTTTTGAGGCAGTACGAAGAGCAGTCAGAGTGAGAGTTCATCAAGGAAGTTTTAACCTTTGAGAAAGATGGGATTTTTATTCTACATCACGGACTTTTGGTATTGGCGTTGGCGCGATGTGTTAGCCTTGATTCGATCAAGGTCGCTAAGTCACACGGTGCTGCAAACGTACTATGTGAATTTTTATTTTGTGATTGCTGACACGCCGCCTTTACGGCGTTTAGCGTCGCTAATTGAGCGATGGGCATGAAGGCTTCGGCGTTGGGGCATGGGTTCATAGCATAATTCAAAGTGTGAGAACATTAAGGAGAAGACTATGAACAGACTATCAATAGGGCGATGCGAGCTCTACTACGAGGATAGTGCTGAGCGATTTGCGGAGCATCGTCATAAGCCGGCGATTTTGTTTATCAACGGCTGGGCGTTGTCGGGGCGCTACTGGCAGCCGACGGTTGAGGCGTTGCGTACGGAGGCACGCAGCATCACGTTTGACCAGGCTGGCACGGGGCGCACACGTTTTCGGGACAAGCGACCACCGTTTACGATTGAGGGTTTTGCTGAAGAAGCGGAGGCGCTGATTGAGCACCTGCAACTGGGCAAAGATGCGCCGCTGCATATTGTTGGGCACTCAATGGGTGCGATGGTTGCCGCAGAAGTCTTTCAGCGTCAGCGTCGGCGTGCCACGAGCTTGACAATTATCGCCTGCGGTATTTTCGAATACGGTGCAGTTGACTTGCGCTTTCAGTTAAAGATGCTTAGTGCTTTTATTCATGCCACGATGAAAGCCAAGAAACTCTTTCAGCTTGAGCCACTCAAGCGGGCGTTTGTGGCAAAAGCGACGGCGCGTCCGATTCCACGAGAGTATGCAGAGGTTCTGATTGAAGATTTTCTAACCGTCGATGATGAAGCGGCCACGGCGGTAGGCACCTTCTCGCTGCGCTATGATATTTCGCTGCACTACATCAAGAACTTGCTCACGGCAGAGGCGCCAATGTGCTTGATTGTAGGTGATAAGGACAAGACCATTCCGCCCGTAGGCATGAGCACACTGTTTGAAAAACGCAAGGCACATTCGGCTGCACCTACAACGTTTGTGCGGTTTCCGTCGCTGGGGCATTTGCCGATGCTGGAAGATACGCCAGCCTTTGCGCAGGTGCTACACCAATATGTGCTCTCTGGCTCAAATCAAACTGTGGAGCAAATCCATGCTGGGCATTTTCAGAATGTGTAAAGTATATTTGGGTACGAAAATCAGTTCAATAAGTTTTTTACGCTCTTTTGCGCCAGCATCAAACTATGAGTTCTTCAACATTAGAATCGCTCCCAGCGCTTTCGGAAGATGCGCGTCAAGCCCTGCGGTTAGAAATGGAGCGCGCAGGCATTGATGATGAAAAACTTCGCAAAATTCAACTGGCACTTGATAACGTCAACCGCGAGGGCTGGCGTTTAGAGCTCTCTGCCATTCCACGCCTGATGAAACCGGTTACATGGTTTCCACCAATGTGGGCGTTTCTGTGCGGTGCCGTCTCCACAGGCGCCAACTTGCTCGAGCAATGGCAAATTGTGCTGGCTGGATTGATTTTGGCAGGGCCGCTCATGTGCGCCATGTCGCAAACCATGAACGATTATTTCGATCGTGAGGTCGACGCCATCAACGAACCTGATCGACCGATTCCGGCGGGACTTATCTCGAAGTCAGCTAGCTGGATTGTAACCTTCACACTGATTGGGTTAGCGTTTATCATCTCGTACTGGATTCACCCTTATGTGCTTGTGATTTCTTTTGTGAGCGTGCTGCTTTCGCATGTCTATTCTGGACCGCCGCTGCGCGCCAAGAATAATGGCTGGTATGGCAACCTTGTTGTGGGTATCGCTTACGAGGGGGTGGCTTGGCTTACGGGCAGTTTTTCACTGACAAAAGGCTTACCCAGTCAAGAATCTATTGCAATGGCGCTAATTTTTTCACTCGGTGCTCATGGCATTATGACGCTAAACGACTTCAAATCGGTGGTAGGAGATCGAGTGCGCAAAGTCAAATCGATTCCTGTGCAACTTGGAGAGAAGCGTGCTGCCATGCTTGCCTGCGCCGTGATGAATGCCGCACAAGTTACAGCAATTGGTATACTCGTCTTCAAAGCCCAGTATGTTGCTGCAGCCATTGCACTTGGCTTGCTGTTTGTGCAGCAGCCCATGCAAGCATTGCTTATCCGTGAGCCGAAAGAGCGTGCAATTTGGTATAACTCTTTTGGCACATTGCTCTATGTGCTCACGATGATGGTCTCTGCATGGGGCATTCGTCCGTAGTGATCACTCATGTCGCAGAGGACCCTGACGGGTTTGCTTGAGCAGAAGGAGACCACATAAGGACGCACACAATAGAGATGAGCAGCACAAGTGTTGAGGCAATTCCGCCTTCAGGTCCAAATGCTCCGCCTGTAAACCAGTCTGGTCCGGCTTCCATGAGATCGAGCAGCGTACCGACTCCCATATTTTGTCCGCTGACGGCAAGCCCGAACAGATTGCCCTGCGCCCAATTCCAAGCGCTGTGAAAAGCACAGATGCCCCAGAGTGATGCTTCACGCAAGGCATACAGCGCTGCAAACACACCATAGAGCAAGAGATTGAACAGCGCAAGCAGGTCTAGATTCGGATTTATACCGTGCATCAGGGCAAAGAAAAGCGAAGAGAGCAAAATTCCTAACCAAGGGCGATAGCGTACGTTCAAGACTGGCAACATCCAGCCGCGTATGAGCACTTCTTCTGCTGCACCTTGAACGAGCCAGCCGGGCAGAAGGATAAGTAAGACGCTGGGGAGCGCCGAGAGTCCAACCCGTGAAGGATCGCTATCTTCAATTGACACATAGCCAAAGATCGCCATCAGTCCCACATTAGCGCTAAACACGAGCAAGCCAAGTAAGAAACCACGTGCATACTGCCAGAGCGCTTGGTGCCGTTCAAATCCCAAGGTAAAAAAGGGGCGTTTTTCGTAGCGCCCAATCCAAAGCCAAACGAACGCAATAAGAGCGCCAAACGACAGAGCCAGCGTCAAGCTCATCAGCAGTCCAGAAAGCCAGGGTGATAACGTGAGACTTGCATTTTCTTCCAATGCGTCCAAAGAGAAAGGGTTTGAAGAGGCGCTTAAAGCAAACCGCGCCAGTTCCACAGGCAGCGCAAAGAGAGAGGAGACAAGCACAAACACAACGCCTAAGCCAAAAACGCCCCACCAAGGAGTAAGCCGCTCGCCCTGTCGAGCTAAATCATACAACCGATTGTGTTGAATCCAGTCCAGCATGGTCTCAAGAAACGAAGAGAGGAGAAATAATCTGAAAGATAGTAAATGCGGATGACTATTCACGTAAGGTAGCGTAAAGACTGTGTTAAAAAATTTGTAGGGCGCTGCCGATGAGCTGAAGCCCTGACAGAACCAGCAGCAGTTCGACGAACAGGGTAAATTTTTCGCGACTTAATTTTTCGATGATTTTTTGCCAGTCCAGCTGCCTAAAATCATAGCGATGCCGATAAATAGTCCGTAATAGAGTTCGGTTGCGCCAAGTAGGGCATATTTGTTGTAGACAAGGCTTTTTAGGAAGTGCATCGTCAAAGCTGTGAAGGCTTCACTGGCGACGTAAGCCGTTGGAGTTAAGTTCAAGCTGAGAAAGAAGGCGGCACCAAGTGGACCGGCACTGCCTACTAACCCTGACAGGAAACCTGTCAAGCCGCCGCCCAGCAGCATGCCTTTGTCACCGAGCTCAAGTTTCTTGAGTGGGCTTCTGCGGTAGAGCACCAAAAGAATTAAAAAAATTCCGATGCCGAAGGTAATAATGCGGCTATCGCTTTTGCTAAATAAGAAACTGCCTAAGAGGGTTAGAGGGATAGCGGTGAGAAGAAAGAAAAGAATCGGGCGCCAGACGAGTTCATCTCTGCCGAACCAGACACGTGAGGCATTCCCGAAAAGTTGTCCAATGGTCAGAATCGGAACTGCAGCTTTAACGCCCACGACAGCGGTGAGGGCGGGCAGCAGAATTAAAGCGCCGCCGAATCCTGCGGCGCCAGAAAGGGTAGCGGCAAGAAAGGAAATGAAAAAAAGAAGAATCAGCTCTCCCATGTCAGCGTGGCATAAAAAGAATAATACAGGCGCCGACGATGCAGACCCCGGCGCCAATCACATCCCAAAGGTCGGGCACTTGCTGCTCAGCAAAGTATAGCCAGCATAGTGAGGCGGCGATGTAAATTCCGCCATAAATTGCATAGGCGCGCCCTGCAAACTCAACACCAACCTTCGTAAGTAAAAATGCAAACATCAAGAGAGAAAAAAGACCCGGCAGTAGCCAATACAGGGAGTGATCGAGCCGAAAGTATTTCCAGAATGCGAAGCAGCCAAAAATTTCAAAAAAGGCAGCTGCAGTAAAAATGAGAATATCTTTCATACAGATGAGTCTTGATTTTTCTCAATTGCGATGAATAAATCGCATTTGTGGTATTCAGAGCGCTGAATATAAGTTAGAACCAGATAATCCAGCCTTTTGAAGTGTGCGCAAGGTGAGCTGTAATGGAAATTCTATCGCGCTGACCTTCAAACGGCTGAATTTGATGTAAGGTATAGGCATCAATGATGACAAGGTCGCCGGTTTGATACGAGACCGTGAGATGTTCGGCTGCAAGCATCGCCGAGGTAAGGTTGCGCTGCTGTGGATAGCGAACTTGCCAGAGTTTCAAGCCGCCGCCCTGTTCAGGTGGTTGAAGCATGACAATCATGGTCAGTGCGGTGGTGTGCACAAGTGGAGTGGGGTATAACAAACCTTCGGTATCGAAGTGAATATCGCCGCCATGCTGTGCGCACCAGCCTGCTGCAGGGAAAATATGGATGCCTGGTCCGCACCAGCCAGCTCGCAATTGAACGGGCGCGCCAAGAGCTTGGCTCATCAAAGCGCAAATCTGTGATGGCATCCCAGAAAGGCATTGCTCGAGCAACTCATTAGACACCCGAGCCTGTTGAAAGTAGAGCCGCGCGCGCCGCTCTGCCCAGTGTGCATACCAAGATCGACCTAAGGAAAAATGTGCGCCATCAAAATCAGCATTCCAAAATGCACGTGCAGCGTACACCGCAGCGCTCAGAGCAGAGCATTGTTGCTCGGAGAAAACAGCCCGATAGTGAATGGCAAGATGATGGCGAAGAAGCAAAGTAACTGCGGTCTGACCAAGTGTCGAGCCGGGCAAAGAAAGAATGAGAGCGTCTGGCATGTTTAGTGGTGAGGTTCTTCAGGTGGTGGTTCAAAATAAGCGCGATGGCGTGCTTCGTAGAGGTTGCTGTGTCCGATGAGAATCAGTTGATTACTGTCTGCCAAGCGCTGCGTGCGTGAAGCCGGTAGCCCAGATTTCATACACACCGCTAGCGTTTTTGTAACCTCTTCGGCAATTGCCATTAAGAAAGGCATCGGACCAAACGGTTTCCCACGAAAATCGAGGTCTAAGCCAGCTACAATCACACGCTTGCCCTCGTTTGCCAGTTGCTCGCAGACATCGACGATACCCATATCGAAAAACTGTGCTTCATCAATGCCAACCACATCAGCGTGTTCCGACTGTGCTAAAATCTCCTGCGAATGCGATACCGCTGTTGAAGCAAGTTTTGCAGCACTATGCGAGACAATTTCATTAGCACTGTATCGATCATCAATTACTGGCTTAAAGATGGCTACATGGAGCTTTGCAATTTGCGCTCGTCGTAATCGGCGAATAAGCTCTTCTGACTTCCCACTAAACATACAGCCCGCAATAACTTCAATTCTTCCGGTGAGTGCCTTTGGACGAACGGGCTTTGCTTTTGGCTTGTGATGTATTTGTCGCATCGGCATTGATGTTCGAGTTTGTTGAGGCGTGCTTTGCGTTTGACTTATCAGAGCACGTTGAAATGGATGGCGACAAGTTGGCTGACGAAAAGGATTCTGGTAAAAGGTCGCTCAGTTTGAACATTTTTACTTGACCGCGCCGATTAGAAAGATAAACCACAAGATGCGGTGCAAAATCGATAAGCGTCTGCCGACAAGCGCCACAAGGCGGACAGAAGTTGCCGGAACTGGCAACGATGGCAATGGCTTCAAACTCGCGTTCGCCTTCACTCAGCGCTTTGAAGAGCGCAACACGCTCGGCACAAATGGTTAGGCTATACGACGAGGTTTCAATGTTGTGTCCAGTGATGATTTTGCCGTCTTTCGTTTGCAGCGCAGCACCAACCTTGAACCCAGAGTACGGCGCAATTGCACGCATCATGGCTTCCGTAGCCGCATCAAGCAAAGCATGTGGCTCTCTCATACAGTCATGGCAAAGGTTCGTCTCAAATTGAGCGAAGTTTTTCAGCAAATGCAAGCGCTAAATAAAGAAATTTGCATATTTTTTGCGTACCGTTACAAAATAAACACAATGTCGGAGCAAGTGAAACTCACCAGAGAAGCTCACGCAGCCGAACATTTTCCTAGAAAATCGCTTTACGACCATGTTCATCAAAGGCTTTGAGTGTGGACCGCTTTATACATTTGCTTACCTTGTCAGCGATGCGAAGAGAGATGAATCGGGTTTTGCCGCAGCCTGCGTAATTGATTGCTCCTACGGCTCAGCACCACTGATTTTGCAGGAAGCTGCCGTCCGACACTTCAAAATCGAGCGGATTCTCAATACACACGGACATTTTGATCATTCAGCAGATAACGCGGCACTGCAAAAGGCAACAGGCGCCCCGATTTTCATTCACCAAAGCGATGAGTGGCGACTGACAGAGCCATACAAAGAAAATTTCCCCATCCCTTTTCCGATGACCCCAACACGCGCTAGCGTATATTTGAACGACGGCGATATCATTCAAGTAGGGTCGCTGCAATTCGAAGTGCTCTACACACCTGGACACACACGCGGCGGTGTTTGCTTCTACGAAGCGCAGCATAAAGTTCTCTTTTCAGGTGATACCTTGTTCAACGGATCAGTAGGCAGATGGGATTTTGTGGATAGCGACCTTACTGCACTGGTGCGCTCACTGGCACGACTGATGAAACTGCCTGATGAGGTCAGGGTATATCCCGGTCACGGTGAGCAGACAACGATTGGGCAGGAGCGCCGAACAAATCCCATCATTCAGCAAGTATTGAGGGTCGTCAACGCGTGAAGATGAGATTTTACAAAGCGCGTTCAAGATCGTTGAGTGCATCAAGAATCTCTGCTGAATGCATCAAGCCTTGAATGAGAGGCTCAGGAATAGCATGCGCACCGTGCAACAAACCCATTGCGCCGCCCGCGATTGCACCCGTAAGACTTGCCAATCCGCCCATATTTACGGTTGAAAGAACTGTGGTTTCAAAATCGTCATGCGCTCGCAAAAACATGGCAATCGCAAACTGTGTGGCACTCTGCTCCTGCATGGCTTCGTCGAATTCTATCACCATGTCGCTGGGAAAAAATGCCATAGCAGAGAGAATCTTTTGCTGCACCTCGGGCTCGAAAATCTCGGCGAGAAGGTCGGGCGCTGAAAGTGGCAGGGCTAAGGTGCTCACGCGCTGAAAAAACTTGGAGAGTTGTGCTGCCGTCAGACTTTCTACTTGAAAGAATGCCATGGTAAAGTGCTCAAGGGCGCTGTCGAGAGCATGAGGCAAGGCACGCAAAATTGGGCGCGCATCGATAGAGTTTTGTCCTGCATGCAATCCCGTCGGTGAAGCTGTAGAGTAGTATTCGTCTGTATATCCCTTAATGCCTTTGAAGTACATGCGCACAATGTGATGCGGTTTTTTGTGCACGGGCAAGCCAAGGGCATCACCAACAAGCGCCCCAAGCACAAATCCACGCAGTTTAGAGCTGTTCATCGTGTTAGTGCGTTCATACATGCGTTTAAGACAAGGCGCGATAGATTGCCGAGACGATTAGTTTGCAAATTCATAGCCCATGTTGATGGTTTTCTCTATTGCAGGTATGCCCTCTTTCATCCAGCGTGGCATGGGTGCACCTTTAAGGTAGTGATCAAAAAATTGCTGCATGCGAATCGAAAGGTCTTTCATGTTCTTGCGTTGTGTCAGGTTATGTGCTTCGCCATTGTAGGTAAGCATCCAGACGGGCTTACCAAGCGTTTGAGCGCCATGAAGAGTTCAATGCCTTGATACCACGGCACAGCGCCATCGGCATCATTGTGCATAATGAGCAGTGGAGTTTCAATTTTGTCAGCTTTAAAGAGCGGTGAATTTTCAAGGTAAAGGTTTGGCTTTTCCCAAAGTGAGGCGCCAATGCGACTTTGTGTGCGTTCATATTGAAACATACGGCTAAGACCCGATTCCCAACGAATACCGCCGTATGCACTGGTCATGTTAGCGACAGGGGCGCCAGCCATGGCGGCAGCAAACATTTTCTTTGTGCGCGTGATAAGATATGCGGTTTGATACCCGCCCCAACTTTGCCCTTGCAAGCCTAAGCGCTGAGCATCAATATACTTGCGCTCCTTGAGCAGGGCTTGTACGCCTGAGACCACATCTTCGTAGGCGCTTTGACCAGGGTAACCAATCTTATAGGTGATGTCAGGAATAAACAGCAGGTAGCCATTGCTGGGATAGACGGTGCGGTTGACCGTTGAGCGGCTAGGCGCAGGCGGCGTGTAAAGATGCAAGCCATCGCTGCTGCGCTCGTAGTAATAGACAATCATTGGGTATTTTTTCTTAGGATCGAAGTCTTCAGGTTTATAGAGCAAGCCTTCGAGCCTCTCACCTGAAAACGACTTCCACTTGACCAGTTCGACCGTAGCCCAGTTGTACTCTTTTTGCTGCGGATTGGCATCTGAAATCTGCACAATGTTCTCAAATGCGGGTGTGGTGACGTAGAGATTAGGGAAGTCGGAGACAGTCATTTTTCGGAAAAGTAGCACATCACTGTCTTTTGCTTTGAGAAGCTCGAGCACGGCATAATCACCCATCATGAGGGCTTGAGGTGTGCCGCCTGTTGAAATGGTGAAACTGTAGTAGCCAGAGCCTTTTGTGCGTTCGTTGAAGGCTTGCAAAATGATGGGGAGGTTAGGGTTGATGCTCCGCTCTTCATCATTGAGCTTGACATATCGAAACCGAATGTTTTGTTCGCGTCCGTTAGTTAATCGTTTAGGTGTTGTTTTGCCAGTAGCATCAAATAACCAGAGATCGTAGCGGTCATAGATAAGTAGAGTATTTTCACCATCAAGCCAGCCAGCAAATCCGTAGGGATTAGGTGGACTTGGCGTATCGTGCAGTTCATTAGCAAATCGAGTGTTGATTTTTGCTGTCAAATTTACGGTGGTACCCGTCTCGAGGTGATAGGTAAGCCACGCATTTTGCAGAGCTGAATACCAGAGCAGATATTTTGCGGATGGAGAAAAATGAAGTTGGAAGGCACGCTCATTTTCACGTATCACTTTGCGTGAGCCATCTTTGAGATTCACAAGGTAAATGTCGTTGCGTACGGGTGCGCCTTCCCAGACTTTGAGATGTTTGTATTTATCATCAGAAAGTCCAATTGCAACTTCGGCATTAGCGTCTTCGGTCATGAGCAGTGTTTCCATCTCTTTTGAGGCAAGTTGCACAGCACGGGCGTCATCTAAATGAAAGACCGCAAGATAGGATCGTTCGCGCTCGCGGCTAAGGTTGCGCACTTGTTCGGGCTGCAAGTCGTTATCGCGCCAGTGCCAGATATCGACGCTGACAATTTCTTCGGGAAGTTTCGTGGTATCAGGCAAAAACGGCTTAGGCGATGTACTGTAATAGAGTTTCTTGCCATCTTTGGAGAAGCGAGGCGTAAAGAATTCGCTGACGAGCATGCCTTTCGGGATAGCAGCGTGTAGTGTGTCGAGCAACTTTACTGCAGAGTCCATACCGGTTTTCCAGTAGCACAGTGCAAAAGCACGCAAGCGCGATTTGCTGGTATCCAAGTCAGTCAGAAACGCGGCTTGTTCGCCTTGTTCATCGAGCGCAAGTCTTTTGTATCGAGCTTTAGCACGAAAGAGCGGTTGCAGGCGTTCTGTTTCCAGATCAACGGTATAGACGCCTGCTTGAAAAAGGGAGTCATCACCGGACGAGGCGAAGATGAAGCGCTTACCGTACTTTGCAAATTCATATTCCGTAACAAACGCAAAGCGTATCTCTTTGCCTGTTTTAAGATTACGCAGCACAAGCTCGGTGCCCAAGGAATCATTTTCTTCTTTTGGGCGTCGGCCTTTTGCACTGGCAGAGTCTTTCGTGTTAGAGAGTTTTTTTCATGTTGGTATGCCAGCCAGCCACCAGCTTTCTCGGGCATCTTGAAGGATTTGACACGAGCAATTTTGATAAGCTCACCTATTTGCAGAGCGTAGATGCCCAATGAATCTTTGGGCAAATTTTCGGCACGCACTTTTCGGCGTTTTTGTGCTTTAACACTATCGAGTTGGGGCTTGATTTTGAAGACCAGAAACTCTGAGTCGGCGGAAAACTGCGCGTTTTCACCGCGTTCAATTGCCTTGCTATCTTTGCTGGGCAGGGTGTGAATCATGAGCGTAGCGTCGCCTTCCTGCGGCGTGAGTGAATACGCCGCATATTTGCCATTGTTTGAAATTGTGTGTCCAGAAATGCTTTTCCAACTGTCATAGACATCATGCGTGATGGGCTTTTTAGATTGAGCAAGAAGTGGAAAGGCAATGTAGAGGGAAAGAAGTGTAAAGATGACGATTTTTTTCATTTGAGTGTGCTCTGTGTTTGACTAAACGGTTTTGAAAGATAGGTGTTTAGCGCGGCTTTTTGCAAGCGTGATGTATCTCACAGGGCTTGACCAGACGCTTTCGGTTGCCTGCCTTTTGCGGTATTTTTGCATGCCAATCGTAATCAAAACTTTCAAACTTTGCCAACTTCATCACCAACAACCAATGAAGAAACATCCATTTTTTCTGTTAGTTATCTCTGCTGCACTATCATCACTTTTAGCGGCATGTGGCGTGTCACAAGAAGCGGTGGATACCTTAGAGCGCGATAAGAAGAAGATGCAAGATTCACTCACGGCAGCAGTTCGTGCTTTAGAAGCACAGAATGAAGCACTACGCCGTGATTCAACTGCACTTCAAGCACGCTTGAGTGAAGCCGAGCTGCGCGAAAAGAAACTCCAAGAAGAAGCACAAAGAAAATTTGGCGGATCTTGAAAAGCGTGCGGGTATGCTTGAAAAACAGCTTGCCGCACGTGATGCAAAACTGCAAAAACTTCAAAATGCACTAAGTTCTGCTTTACTCAGTTTCAAAGATAGCGGGCTTGATGTCTACACCAAAGGCGATAATGTCTATGTCTCGCTATCCAATAGATTGGTCTTTCCGCTGGGCAGTACTACTATTGATGACAAAGGCAAAAAAGCCTTGGACAAACTTGCCGCAGTACTCAATGAAAACCCTGACATCAACATTCAAGTTGAAGGGCACACTGACACAACGCCTGTGACCAAACTTGAAAATGTTAAGGACAACTGGGATTTGAGTGTATTACGTGCGACGGAAGTGGTGCGTTACTTGACGCAAGAAGGCAAAGTCAATCCGAAGCGTATCGTAGCTGCAGGGCGCGGAGAGTATTACCCGGTTGATGCGCGCAATACGCCCGAAGCCAAAGCCAAGAACCGCCGGATTGAAATTGTGCTTACGCCTGACCTCAGTGAGCTAATGCAACTTGCTAAATCCAGTGCAAGCAGCTCTTCTGCACAAGGCAAAGCTAAAGGCAAGTCTGCAAAGCCTGCTTCAAAGGCGAAAGGCAAAAAGAAGAGCAAGTAATGACAGGTAGTGAAATTCTCTGCAGCGCGTCGATGTTTTGAGCCGTAAAACTTCACAAAGATAAGTTCCATGTTTACAACATCGATGCAAGCGGCAGCTAATCCTGTGCTTTTGCTTGCGGCTTTTCTTGCTATCTACCTCATTTGGGGCTCCACATACCTTGCGATTCGCTTTGCAATTGAGACCATTCCGCCGTTTTTGATGGGCGGCATGCGCTTTCTTTGTGCAGGTCTGATGATGTATCTCTTTACAGCGATAAGCGGCAGTCCTGCACCACGTGCTAAACACTGGCGGAGTGCAGGCACGCTGGGGGCATTGATGCTCTTTATCGGCAATGGCTGTGTGGTGTGGGCAGAGCAGCATATTTCATCAAGTGTGGCCGCGCTGCTGATTACCACAGAGCCGCTGTGGATTGTCTTGCTGCAATGGCTGGCACTGGGAGGCAAAACGCCAACGGCGGGCATTTGGGCAGGGCTATCACTTGGGACAATTGGGACACTACTGCTGGTCAGCGACGGGCTTTTTTCAGGCAGTGTGCACATGGATTATGCAGGCGTCGGTGCAGTGGTGGTGGCAACCTTAGCTTGGGCAGTCGGATCGCTCTATGTTACGCGTGCGGAACTGCCGCCGTCGCTGCTGCAAGCAACCTCGATGCAAATGCTGGTGGGAGGCGCACTTCAGCTTACGGTCGGCACACTGCGTGGTGAATGGGCACAGTTTTCCTTGGCGCAAATTTCGTGGCAGTCGTGGCTAGCGTTGGGCTACCTGATTGTCTTCGGCTCGATCGTAGCCTATTCCGCTTACACATGGTTAGCGCGGGTGGCACCGCCAAGCCGTGTTGCAACATACGCTTATGTTAACCCAGTGGTCGCTGTGTTTTTAGGCTGGGCAATCGGTCGAGAACATCTAACCGTGCAAATGCTGATTGCAGCGATACTCATGATCCTTGCGGTATTTGTGATTACCTCACAGTCTGCAACGAAGGCTTAGTTTTCAAGGTTGAGCGCTGCAATCTTCTCAACGGTGCGCTGCAAGTAATCCGAAACGTCTTTATACTTACGATCGCCAATCGAGACAAAAAGCTCACGCGCTTTCAGATACTCTTTTGCCTCAAAGGCAGATTTTGCGGCTTGATAGAGCTGTTCTTTTTCTGCTACGGATAACCCTTTGCTGCTGGCGGTTCTCTCCAAAATTTCATTTTTCAGACTAAGCAAGCGGCGCTGTTTTGTTGCCTCAGAGAGTCCATTTTGGGCTTCAGCATGATCGGCATCAAATAGCAGCACGCGCGTGTAGTAACGTTGTGCGCGCGCATAATCTTTAGCTTTGAGGGCGCTGTTCCCTTTCTCTAAGTTTTCTTGCAAAAGTCGCCCAATAGCAAGCTCATGTGTTTTCAAATACGCTTTTGCTTCGCTTAAATCTGGAGCAAAGGTCAAGGCACGTTTATAGTAGCTGGCAACAAGCAGGGTATCTTGTTTAGATTTTGCAGTCTTGATGAGCTCGCGGTAATTAGAAATGCTTTCAGCATAGAAAGCGTCCACTTCTTTGAGTTTGGCAAAAGACAGCTCATGTTTGAAGTCATGCGCAAGCAGCGCAAGGTCGTAGCGAGCATTTTCCAAAAGCTTGGGGTTAAGCGTTTGTTTGCCTTGTTCGAAACTTGCCACAGCGCGGCTATAGATATACCTAATTTTTTCATCGCGCGTGAATCGGGCGTTGAGTTTTTCGTCTGGTGTGGGTTTCGCGCTGCCACAGCCGATTGCCGTCATCACAAGACTGAGCCAGATAAGTGTCCTGATCGATTGCGCCAAATCATTCACATTAGTCATAGAGCACTTTGTAAAGCGATGTAATGTTAGATTTATTTTTGAGTGCTAAGCTAAACGGCTCGCTGAGTACTACAAAATTTTTGGGCAAGCGTGCTTTGACGGCTTCTGTAATGAGAATTTCGCCGGCACCTGCGGCACTGCACAAGCGAGAAGCGGTATTAACCACATCACCAATCACCGTATAGTCCATTCTATCACGCGAGCCAATGTTGCCAGCGACCACCTCACCGGTGTTAATCCCGATGCCAATTTGAAGGGAGGTAAAGAGGGGATCTTCAGCAATGAGTTGACGGGCACGCCGCTGCACAGCGACTGCCGCTTCAATTGCGCGTTCTTCTTTGCGTTTACCTCTGAAAGTTGCCATCACTTCATCGCCAACAAATTTGTCAATATCTCCGCCAATGAGGCCTATGAGTTCTACCTGCATATTGAGCAGGCTGTTGAGGTAGCGGACGACTTGCTGCGCATCGTGATGTTCTGAGAATGCCGTAAAGCCACGAATATCGGAAAAGAAAACGCATACCTGTTCACGCGTGCCACCCAAATCCATCCCTTCCGAGCGCCTTTGACGAATCAATCCAATGGTAGATTGCGAGACATAGCGCGACATCAACAGCCGCTCGCGCAGCCCTAAAATCATTTCGTTGTAAGATTGTGTAAGCTCTGCAACTTCATCGCTACCTTTCACAGGCACAGGCTCTAACTTGCCCTGCACAACCAGTTTGGTTGCGTCATTGAGGCGCTTGATGCGGCGAATCAACAGCGCCGTTACAACACTAATCACAACAAGCGACAATGCGAAACTAAGTGCGCCGAGTGTCAAATAATCGTGCCGCCGCTGAGTAATAATCGCGCTAATATGATCATAAGAAAAGACGAGTTGACTATATCCCAAAAAGACATCTTTAACAGGGGTTTTGTAGATAATTTCTTGCACGAGATAGACTTTACCATTCTCCAAGGTTTGAAATTTTTGTGCGCGCATTTTAATCGCCTCCAGATGCTCGAGCATGACCAACGAGTCGGTCAGGTCGCGTCCAGTCTTGTCGCAGTAAGCAAAATAGCGGTATTCATTTTTTTGTGGAGAGTAGCGTACAAAGAAAATCTGCTCCAGTCCCCTTACTTCTGATTCAAAGATGTTCTTAATCGTTGTTTTGAGGGCAAGCCGATCGCGTGAGCCAACTGACATGGCTTCCTCACCCATGGCATTGATGGCAAGAAAAACGGTTTTGAAATTCTCGTTGGTGTATTCGGCAAAATCTTTTTCCTCTGAACTCAGCAGTGAAGAGATGAGGTAGATGATGATAACAAGAAAGATAAGCGAAAAAGTTAAAGTGTATTTGCGCTGAAGGGTAAGGCGCAAAAGGGAATCTAACTTATGGGATTTATGGCATGCATGGCGCGCGTTACTGGATGCTAGTTCACTTAAAGCTTGTTCTTGCATTTCTCTACGCTTCAAAAAATATGCACAGTCTGCAAGAAGATTAGCAGACTACGCTAGCTAACTCAGCAGTGCAAGATAGAACTGCAAAATAACCGACAGGTAACCGTTAGTTCAGAGTGAAAGTAATGCAGGGTGCACGCTAACAGTGGAAGAATCAGAGGTGCGCTGAAGCAAATCCGAGATACGCTGCTGAAAGACAGGATGAATAGGATCGGCAAGGTCTAAAAGTGGTAGCATGGCAAACTTACGATGCGGCAGTTCAGGATGTGGAATTGTCAGCATGAGTTCATCAATCACCATATCGCCATAGAGCAAAATGTCAAGGTCGATGATGCGTGCGCTCCATCGACTGTAGTGTTCAGGGCGCCCGAGTGTGCGTTCAACAGCTTTGAGGCAGGCAAGCAACACTCTAGGTGCAAGTGCAGTTTGAATCTGCGCAACTGCGTTAAGAAACACAGGTTGCTCTTGAATACCTATAGGTGGTGTTTCATAGACACGCGAGAGCGCAAGCAAAGTCGTGTGCGGCAAGGCTTTGAGCGCACAGGTTGCCGCTTGAAGATATGCAAGCCGATTGCCTAAATTAGAGCCCAGACCGATGTAGGCTATGGTGTCAGCGTTTTCGGAAGTCAAGTTGCCGACCGTCGAGAATAATTTCTACATTATCGCCCTCGGAAATTTCACCTTGAAGAATTTTTTCTGCCAGCGCATTGACGATATACTTTTGCATCACGCGCTTGAGCGGTCTAGCCCCAAAGCTGGGGTCATAGCCAAGTTGACCTAACCAATCCTTTGCTTCAGGCGAGAGCGAGAGTGTGATATTTTGTTTTTTTGCTGTCTCCACAATGCGCTGAAATTGGATATCAACAATTGCCAGAATTTCATCGCGCGTGAGCGGCATGAAGACGATAACTTCATCAATACGATTAAGAAATTCTGGGCGCATTTTCTTGCGCAGCATCTCAAAGAGCTCTACACGCAAGCGCGAAAGAATCTCCTGACGGTTGTTATCGCTAAGCAGTTGCATTTGGTCTTGAATGAGATGCGCGCCCAAGTTACTTGTCATGATAATAATCGTGTTCTTGAAATTCACCACGTGTCCTTTGTTATCCGTCAGTCGACCATCATCCAAGACTTGCAGAAGAATGTTGAAGACATCAGGATGTGCTTTTTCAATTTCATCGAGCAAGATGACAGAGAAGGGACGACGGCGCACGGCTTCGGTAAGTTGTCCACCTTCGTCGTAGCCCACATAGCCGGGCGGGGCACCAATGAGCCGACTGACACTGTGCGGTTCCATATACTCCGACATATCAATGCGCACGAGTGCGTTTTCATCATTGAAAAGGTATTCGGCAAGGCTACGTGCTAACTCTGTTTTGCCCACGCCTGTGGTCCCAAGAAAAATGAACGAACCAATCGGGCGACGCTCATCGCTCAGTCCTGCACGTGCGCGCCGCACGGCTTCACTAATGGCGCGAATGGCATCACTTTGTCCAACAACGCGCTTATGCAGTTCTTCTTCCATGTGCAGCAACTTTTGCCGCTCCGACTGCAACATCTTGGCAACTGGAATGCCCGTCCACTTTGCCACCACTTCTGCGACTTCTTCTGCACCAATTTCTTCTTTCATCATGGCGCCATTTTTCTGCATCTCTTCCATTTTGTGCTTAGCTTCATCAAGCTGTTTTTGCAGCATTACAATGGTGCCATAGCGAATTTCTGCAACCTTGCCCAAGTCGCCTTGTCGTTCATATTCTTCGGCTTGAAGCTTAGCTTGCTCAATCTGTTCCTTCAGCTCTCGGATGCGCATGATGACTTCTTTTTCGGCTTGCCACTTGGCTTGAATGCGCTGCTGTTCCTCACGCAGGTTGGCTAGCTCCTGATCAATCTCGGCGAGCCGCTGTTCAACTTCGTTTTGCAATGCGTCTTTGACGGCCATGCTCAAAAGTGTTTAAGGTTATTGGCTTATCTGTTCGTGCGTCTCTATTTTCGGTTGTATCAAACGCTGGGTTTCAGTCTGTGAAAATACAGCGCGCAGTTGCATTTTGAAAGTCTTGCGAAGTTAAGTGCGTGGCTCTAAATTGCAAGTCTATTAGACCCAAGGCAAATGCTAAGCAAAGGCACTGTTTTATGTCAGAGATTGCATCATTTTTAAGTGAGACGCGCCGAGTTTCACCGCCGTTTTTTCTCCGCCGCAACGCGCTGATTCAAGACTACGAAGCCGATTATCGCTTTGCGCTAACAAACCCAGAAGGGTTCTGGGCAGAAATTGCCGAAAAACTGTTGTGGGAAAAAAAGTGGGACAAAGTCTTGGACTTTCAGCCGCCTAAACACAATTGGTTTGTCGGAGGCAAAACGAACATCACGCTAAATGCTTTAGACCGACACATTGTCAGTTACCGTCGAAATAAAGTTGCGCTCTTAGCGGTCTCGGAGACAGGCAAAGAGACGCTGGTAACGTATGACCGACTGTTGCGGCGCGTCTGTCAGACCGCCAATGCCTTGCGCAGCATTGGTGTGGGCAAAGGCGACCGCGTGTTGATTTGTCTGCCTAATACGCCCGAAGCTGTTTATGCCATGTTGGCGTGTGCGCGGATTGGCGCAATTCATGTCTTTGCACAGACCGCTTTAGGTGTGCAATCGCTGCGCCATCGTGTGCATGACACCGAAGCGAAAGTGGTGATTTGCGCAGATGTTACTTATCGGCACGGCAAGCGAATTCCACTCAAAGGCATTGTCGATGATGCAATTGCAAATGCTGAATCCGTTGAGAAAATCATTGTCTTGTGCCGCGATCAGCCCCGACTTGCCTTAGATTCCGAACGAGAAATTGACTTCCATGAATTTATCGATGGGCAGCCGCAGTGGATTAATCCTGAACTTGTCGACGCCAATCATCCGCTGTTTATTCTTTACACCAGCGGAACAAGCGGTGCCCCAAAAGGTGTGGTGCATGTACATGGTGGCTATATGGTAGGCACCTACTACATGGCACAAGCGATGTACGATCTTAAAGAGTATGATATTTTCTTTAACACCGAGGATATTGGCAGAATTCTGGGGCACACGTTCATCACTTACGGACCGCTCTTGAACGGGGCAACGGTCATGATGCGTGAAGGTGCAATTGACCATCCCAACATCCAAGCCTTTTGGAAACTTATTGAGCGACACGGTGTCAATATTCTTTTTAGCTCGCCGCTCACACTGCAAACCCTGATGAAGCATGGCGCGGAGGTCATCAAAAAGTTTGATCTCTCTACCTTGCGTCTGATTACTTCATCGGGAGGCTATTTAGATGCAGATGTGCACGAATGGGTTCAAAAGCATGTGATGGAGAAGCGCGGGTGCGTGCTCGATAGCTGGTGGCAGACTGAAATTGCAGCCCCTGTGCTGGGTGATTTTCTTGCCGCTGATGTCAAATTAGGCAAAGTGGGTAAACCGATGCCCGGCGTGGTCTTGGATATTGTCTCGCTTGAAGAGGGCAAGACCGTGCCGCCAAACACCAGTGGCTTGCTTGTCTTGCGTCAACCGCTGCCGCACCTTATGCATACCATTTGGAATAATGAAGAGCGCTATGCTAAGTATTGGAAACATGTCCCCGGATGCTTTAACACCGGCGACATGGCTTTCTATGACGAAGAAGGTTACTACTGCGTCATAGGCAGAATCGATGATGTCGTCAAGGTTAGTGGACAGCGTTTAGCACTGACCGAAATCGAGAAAGTCTTGCAGACACATCAGGCTATCGAGGAAGTTGCGGTGATTGGCTTGCCTGACAAAGAACTCGGTGAAAAAATTAAAGCCTTTGTGGTGCTCAAAGCAGGTCATAAGCCAACAGACGCCATGCGCTCCATTCTGCGCGATTACTTGCGGCGCGAACTTCATGCAAATGCGACAATTAGCGAGATTGAATTTCGCACAACACCGCTGCCACGCACACAAGGTGGCGCAATTGCACATAGTCTGCTCAAAGCCGAAGCGCTACGCAGCTAAACTTACTCACTACTCTGTTTTGCTGGAACGCGTAGCTCACTGGCTTTGATGGAGCGTGTCCACAGTTCCTTCCCATCCTTGTCATGAATCGAGATGGTAAGCATGCGCTCTTCGCGCTTACCTGAAAATTTCAGCAAGGCGAAGTTTTGCGTCTCTACAAGTGTGCCTGCAACGCGTAGGCTGTTGGCTTCTGTGCGCGCTCCACTGAAAATGCCCGAGGTTAAGGGCGAGCAAGTAAGATCGTAGAGCGGGTAGGTGCCCTCGCGTGGCAGCATGGAAAGTTCCGTGATATGTCTATCGCCAGTCAGAAACATCACGCCAGAAATGCCCTCCTTGCTAATGGCGTCAATTAAACGCTGACGTTCTTCGGCATAGTTTGCATACGTTTCATAGACCACAGCAGGATTGAGCACTTGACCACCAATTACGATAATCTTGAAAGTAGCATGGCTTGCTACCAGAGCATTGATAAGCCACTCAAATTGTTCCTGACCAAGAATGGTTTTTGTTCCCGTCTTGCGATCTTTGGGCGTGCGATAATAGCGATTGTCCAAAAGAAAGAAATCCACATCCCCCCAAGAAAATTGTGTGGTAATACCACGCAGGGTGCTCACCCCATACGATGGATTGCCCCAAAAGAGCTTGAAGGCTTCAAGAGCATGTTCCTTATTCCAAAAACTGCCGTCGCAATCATTTGGACCAAAGTCATGGTCGTCCCATATGGCATAGTGATGTGTAGAGGCAAGCAGCGGTTGCATCTCGGGTAAGGAGCGGGTGTGCGTGTATCGCTGCAGCATTCCCGTGCGCGTGTTCCAATCGCTTTCACGAAAGTAGGTATTATCGCCTAACCAAAGCATAACATCAGGGCGTTTGTCGGCAATAGCTTTGAAGATTTCATAGGCTTGTCCGTATGGTTTGCCTGGGCGGTCGAACTCGGCTTCGTTGATATAGGTGCAACTGCCGGCAGCAACCGTAAAGTCAGGCGGATCTGTGCGGTATTTCCACAAGACTTGTGTCTGAAACTCAAGTGGATATGGACGTTCGACTTTCTTGCCGTTGATATAAAGTTCGTATTGATACTTGCGCCCGGGTAAAACTTTATCGGCAATCAGCGCCGCCGTGAAGGCTTTGTCTTTCACGGTTTGCACTACATCTGTCTCAAAGACTTGTTTAGGATTCGTTTTGTCCCAGTATTTGAAGTGCACCTTTGCTGGCGCTTTGGTTTGAACCCAGAGCAAGACTTCGCGCATGTCAGAGTAGCCCAGCATTGGACCCGATTGAAGCAGTGAAGATTGTGCGTAGAGAATGCGTGCTAAAAGCAGAAAAACAAAGAGAACTGAAACTAAACGGTGTGTTGAAAACATATCGTGTTGTATCGTGTTGTGGTTAGATTGATAATTCAAAGATACAAAAACGGTGAGAGCTTTGGCGATACGAAAATGTAAAACTTTTAATTCTGCAATGTGGTGCATCGGGTTTGCACGACATTGCCACAAGGTATATCTTGAGATATACCACTTCCAAAAACAAATTTGTCTGAGTGTATGGCTGTTGCAGATGCATTACAGAAGTTTTCCCTGCCGTTTGCTGAAGAAGATGAACAGCGACTGCGTGCTCTTGCAGGGGACTCTCGCCTCTTGCTGGGCGCAATTAAGTCGCTGCTCCTGACAAATGCGCTGAGCTACGATGACATTGTGCGTGAGCTTCAAGCACAAAAAGATAGAACTGAACAAACAACGCCGATGCTGCAACAGGCACTTTATGCACTGAGTACGGGTGAATGTGCGCTGTTGTATGCGCTGTGCGTGGTGCTTTCGCAAGCATCAGAGCCGCTCTCCGAAAAAGACCTTAGTGCCGTATGGCAGTACCTGCCTTTCCCAGAGGTAGGTCCAGATGCCGAAGATTTGCTCTTGATATTGCTCCGACTAGGTTTTGTAGAAATGACCACGAAAAGTGGTGCCCCAAAATTTCAGTTGAATCAAGAGGTGAAGGCTGAGGTTTTAAGGCGGTTGTCGCCTGAAGACAGTGTCAGTGCCAACATTGCCTTCGTACATTTTTATTCTAATCAAACCGGTAATGACGACGAGCGCACACAAAAGTGGCAGAGGCATTTGATTGCAGCAGGCTTGCATCGGGAAGCGGTTCAACTGGCTGCAGCTTATGCACCAGCTTTGATGAAGGCAGAAAAAACGGAAGCGGCTTTAGCCTTGCTACGAGCAGCAATTCCACTGGCAAATGTGCTCAACGAAGAAGTTGAGCTCTTCTTAAGACATCAACTGGCGACGGGTGCTGCGAAACTCATGCGCTTTGATGATGCAATTGCCGAGCTGAGCATCATTGCTGAGAAATTGCGACAAGCTGGCAATACCGCTGCCGAATTTGCAGTGCGCCATCAGCTCAGCAGCGCACTGGCTGCAAAAGGCGATTACGCCAATGCACTGGCAAGCTTCCAAGACTTGATGCAAAAACAATATGACCATCATAATCCATCGGGCGTGGCAACAGCGGCGGCGCAAGTTGGACTTGTGGCACTTGCCATGCAAAACACTAAACTTGCCGTCGAGCACTTCTATATTGCCAAGCGACTGTCTGAGCAGCTAAGTGAATTCGAGCAGAAAGTAAGTGCTCAAAATTGGGAGTTTCTAAGAGAGCAACTTGGTGAAGCGGAATTTTTACGGCATTTTTCTGACATTCGCCTCTCCGCTGAAACCTACTGCGAGGCATTACTCTCGCAAAGCAAATCAGGTTAGTTCAATAACGTTGGCTTGCCCTTGCACCGGAAGGTCAGTGATGCCTTGACACTCTTAGCTTGGAAAAAATCGTATATTTTTAGTTTAACCACGTCTAATGTAAGACAGTCGGCGATTTTTCCATATCAGGAAGTTGATGCAGGTGCAATTAAAAACCCTTCTACGTCGCAGCCTAGTGCAACAGCATGGCGCATGTAGGAGATTAGACTTGTGCAAAAGATGGGTTTACTTGCCGCTGCTGTTATGTATGTGGTTATGCGATGCGACGCTTCTCCTCGCCCTTGACCCTCAAAAAAGTTTCTCACAATATGCTCACGAAGTTTGGCAGCGCGAGCAAGGGCTACCTTCAAATGCAATTCTCAGCATTTTTCAAGCCTCTGATGGCTACATCTGGATTGGCACATTTGACGGCATTGCGCGTTTTGATGGAGTCTCCTTCACGATCTTTCATAGTGCCAATACGCCTGAACTCAAAAGCAATGGTGTCTGGTCAATTCGTGAAAGCGCAGATGGGAGTTTATGGTTTGCAACCAACGGCGGAGGGCTAACACAATTCAAAGACGGGCGATTCAAAACCTACACAGTTGAAGATGGCTTGCCGAGCAATGTCATTCATCATATCTGCTCCGATAGAGCAGGTGGACTATGGATTGGTACGCGCAACGGCATCGCACATTATGAAAATGGCAAAATTATAGCGTATCAATTGCCCGGCGATGTGCAGCAAAATGCAGTCAATCATGTCTTGCTCGACCGCGAAGGTACACTTTGGGTAGGCTCTGTGGGCGGCTTGTGGAGCTTCAAAGATGGGGTCTTCAAACAATTCAATGAAAGTGATGGATTTAGTCCCGGCTCCATCTGGACGATTACAGAAGATACCATAAACCATTCGCTTTGGCTCGGTACAGGTGACCGTGGGCTCTTTCGCTATCAAAACGGCAGATTTACACTCTACACAACAGCTGATGGCTTGCCACACAATCGCGTGCTTTCCGTGCTGGTCGATGCGCAAGGCATTCTCTGGATTGGCACCTACAATGGCGGGGTATGCCGATTTCATTTGAAAAGTGGCAAAGGCGACTTCGAATCGTTCTCAAAAAAGATGGTTTGACGGACAATCAAATTCAGACCATGGCGTTTGATCATGAAGGTAGCCTGTGGGTCGGTACATATCGAGGCGGACTTAATCGCTTCAAGGATGGAAAGTTTCTGACTTACACCAGCAAACAAGGTTTGGTGGATGATATCGTCTATGGCGTGCTTCAAGATCGAGATGGGTCCTATTGGATTGCAACAGCTGGTGGAGTGAGTCATTTCATCAATGGCAAATTTGTAAACTACACTCCACAGAACGGTTTCCCTGACGACTTGGCGCGCTACATCATCCGCACGCGCAGCAATCAATTGTATTTTGCGACCTACTCTGGCTTTGCCGATACGAAAACGGGAACTTCAAAAATTTCTCAACGGGTGGCGGGGCTGGCGATAGGCTGCGTACTGTCTATGAAGATTCACAAGGGCGGATTTGGGTAGGAGGCGTCGGCGGATTGTATCGCTTTGCAGGTGATTCGCTCTACCCGCATCAGCTGCTCAACAACAAAGACTTTGCGCGTCATTCCATCACATTCATCTACGAATCTAGCGACAAATCCATCTGGTTTGGCACCGATGGCAACGGCTTGGGGCGCATTGTAGGCGATTCGCTCATCACCTATACAACAAAACAGGGATTAGCGGCAGGTGTTGTCTTCTGCGCACTCGAGCAGCCAGACGGCTCAATACTTTTCGGCACTAATGCGGGGATTTCGCGTCTGCGTCAGGGAAAACTGACGAATGTCACGATACAAAACGGGCTGTTTGCACAATCTGCTTTCTTTCTTGTGCCAGATTCAATTGGACGTATTTGGACGGGAGGAAACAGAGGAATCTCATGCTTTTCAGCAAAAGACCTCAATGAGGTGCTTGATGGGGTGCGTCCAGTATTGAGCACAGTTAAAGCGTTTGACCGCTCCGATGGCATGAAAACCAGCGAAGTTACAGGGGCTTCAATGCCGCCTCAGCAAACCACAACGGGGGAGTTTTGGATACCGACTGGAAAAGGGGTTGTGGTTATCAATCCATACCGCATCAAGTATAATCAGCTAATCCCACCCGTCAAGATTGAGCAGATTCGTACTGATAAGGAACTGATTGTACCGCGTGCTAATCTCTCCTTTCCACCCGATGTGCAGCGCTTTGACTTCCACTATACTGCGCTCTCGTTTCTTGCGCCTGAAAAAATGAAATTCAAAGTCAAACTTGAGGGCTTCGACCATGACTGGATTGATATGGGCAACACGCGAGAGATTACTTACACGAATCTTGCGCCTAAAGTTTACACATTTCGTGTCAAAGCCTGTAACAATGATCATATTTGGAATGAAGAAGGGGCAAGTTTGAGCTTCAAACTAGAGCCGCACTTTTATCAAACGATCTGGTTTATTGGGCTTTGCACGGTGAGCTTGGTCCTAGTAGGGGTTGGAGCCTGGTCGTGGCGCATTCGCCAGCTGAATCTCAAACAAGAAGAACTGCGCTTGCTGGTAGAAGAGCGCACAAAAGCCCTGCAAGCCGAAAAAGAAAACTCAGAGCGGCAGCGACAAATTGCTGAAGAAGCCAGCGAATTTAAGACCGAACTAATTGGTGTGGCGGCAAACGAATTACGCACCCCGCTCAAAAGTATCTCCGACTTTACGGCAATGCTGCTCAATGGTCAAGTGCCGCTGCACTTACAAGTGCAATATCTCAACATCATTCGCGACTTAGCCAACCGTATGACGGTTACCGTCGATAAACTGCTTGACTCGAGCCTGATTGGTGTAGAGAGCCTTGTGCTGCGCAAACGCGATATTTCTCTCAAAGGCTTAGCAGAACTTGCAGTCTTGCGCCATCAAGATTTGGCAGCAAAAAAATCGCAGCGCATCGAACTGAGCATCAAAAGCAATGCCCTAATCTATGGCGATGAAGATCGGCTCACCGAAATGGTAGGACAACTGATTTCTAATGCGATTAAGTATTCGCCCTTTGGTTCAACGATCTGGGTGACGGTAAGCGAAGAAAATCACGTCGGACGTATTGAAGTGCGCGATGAAGGACAAGGGCTAAGTGAAGAAGACAAGTTTCTGATGTTTCGCAAGTTTCAGCGGCTCTCGGCGCAGCCTACGGGCGGTGAGACTTCGGTGGGCTTAGGGCTTGCACTCGTAAAGCGCATCGTGGATTTGCATAGCGGCAAAGTCTGGGCAGAATCGCAAGGAAAAGGTAAAGGCGCAACATTTATCGTGGAACTTCCTACGGTAGAAGCACCAGCAATCAACCCGGCAAAAGTTAGTTCTTAGCCAACCATGTTTCAGGGTCATGCTTTTCTTTACCTTGCCATACCTCAAAATGCACAATCGCATTGCCACCTTCGCTTGCCATGGCAGTGCCAATTGGCTGACGCGCATCAACTTTTTCTCCTTTTGCAACGCGCACATCTTTAAGGTTCGCATAGACTGTGATAAAACCATCTGCGTGCCGCACAATGACGATATTGCCAAAGGTCGGCAGGTAACTGACTTGCGTAACTTTGCCAGTCGCTACGGCAAAAACCTGCGCATCTTTCGGCACAGAAATATCTACACCATTATTGAAGGTGACAATTTTGAGGGCTTTGTTGGTATTCTCACCAAAAGCACGTACAATGACCCCACTGCGCACGGGCCATGGCAATCTGCCGCGATACTCCTCAAAATTTTTGACCTCACCTGAAAGTGCAGGAAGATCGTCGTAGCGTGGCATGGACTTGGCGGGACTTTCGGGTTTGGCGTCAGATGTTGTCTTCTCGTTGAGTTTCCGTTGCCGCTCAGCTTGCATGGCTTTTTCTTCCAAGGCAAGCAGCCGACGAATTTCTTGTGTAAGAACCTTGACCTTTGCTTGGCGTGCTTCAAGTTCAGTTTTGAGTTTCTTCTTGTTTTTTTGAAGCTCGCTCAGAAGTTGCTCACGGCTTTTCTTGCGCTGCTCAAAAGCAGCAGTCTGACGCATTTTTTCTTCCAGCAAACGGCGGTTTTCTTGATAGCGCACCGAGAGCGTATCGCGCAGTGCGGCAACTTGATTTTTCTTCTCCGTAATATCCAAAATTTTGAGTTTACTGACTTGCTCAAAGCGTCTGATATACTCCAAACGCACGATAGCTTGGTTAAGTGAAGCCGAAGAGAAAAGAATTTCTTCGTTGCGCCGTACGCCGAACTTGTAGATACCGACAGCATATCGCGCAAAATCCTCTTTCAGCCTCTTCAACTCTTTTTCTGTTGAAACAAGGTCGCGTTCAGCTAGTGCAATCTCTTGCAAGAGTTTCTGCTGAGTTTTGTTTAATCCTTTGAGAATGACTTGATAGACGCTCAACTGCTTCTCGAGGGTCTCTAAGGCTTGCAAAGAAAGTTTTTCTTTTTCAGAGAGTTTTTTGAGAGAATGTTCATATTCTTGAATTTGCCCAGCAAGCTCTTTCATCATCGCTTGAGTTGTACGCCGCTCTTCACGCAGGGCATCCAACTCGGAAGGCCTGGTCGGCGGTTTGTTCTGAGCAAATGATACAGCGCACATTGCAAAAAAAATTGCTATCGATAATTTGCCTGCGCGTCGTATCTTAAATTTGCCTATCATTCGAGACAAGTTTGCAAATACAGTTTGCCGAATGTATATGCTTTGGAGTAAAAATTCAAATGTGCAACATACGCTGTTTCTTACAAGCGCAGGACTGCTCATCTTTCTGCTCAGTGCCTGCCGTGAGCCAGCATCAAAAGATGCTCAAGCTGTAGAAACCGCTGCGTTTTCTGTCACCCGATTTGATTCACTGAACGCTGAAAGAAAAATGAAAGAGAAAATCGTCAAAACGCCGGAGGCTTGGAAAGCCGTGTTGCCGCCCGATGTCTATCGCATTACGCGAGAGAAAGGCACAGAATTTCCATTCGTCAACAAGTACTGGAATAATAAGAAAGCAGGCATCTACAAATGTGCCTGTTGCGGTCAAGAACTGTTTAGCTCTGAGACCAAATTCGATTCAGGAACAGGCTGGCCAAGTTTCTACGCTCCGATTCGACCAGACTGCATTGAGATCGAAAAAGATTATAGCTTTGGAATGGTACGCGAAGAAGTGCTGTGCAGCAGGTGCGATGCACACTTAGGACATGTGTTTGATGATGCGCCCCAAACGCCCACAGGACTGCGCTACTGTATGAACTCTGCAGCACTTGTGTTTGAACCAAAGTGATGCGTTGAGCAAAACCTCTCAATAAGTATCTGATGACAGCTTTAGGAGAAAGAGTATGGAAGACGGAATGGAAGTTATCCTCGGCGATATTACACACGTCTATGTTGATGCGATTGTCAATGCGGCAAATCCAACTTTGCTGGGCGGTGGTGGGGTAGATGGTGCGATTCACAAAGCGGCAGGTCCAGAGCTGCGTGAAGCCTGTGCCAAACTCAATGGCTGTGAAACAGGTGAAGCGAAACTCACACAAGGCTACAACTTGCCAGCAAAGTATGTGATTCATACGGTAGGACCAGTCTGGAAAGGCGGCACCTTCGGCGAAGATGAACTGTTAGCAATGTGCTATACCAATTCATGCAAACTAGCTGATGAGCACGGTATTGAGACCTTAGCCTTCCCTGCAATTAGTACAGGTGCATACGGCTTTCCAGTTGAACGCGCTGCTAAAATCGCAGTGCAAACGGTCAATGACTACTTAGAGCATAGCCATGTACTCTCAAAAGTCTTTTTTGTCTGTTTCAGTCAACGCGATTACGACATCTATCAAAATACACTGAATGAAATGCTGCGTCAAAAAGAAATTGAGTAGTACTAAAAGCTGTGCAAATTAAGTGAAGAGGCTGACAATCTCAGCCTCTTTGTGTTTTGCGTTGCGTGAGAGTTTTGAGTTTTAGAGTGTTATGGCAAAAGAATGCCGCAAGCAATCACGGATGTCCAAAGTCCGGCTTTACCTTCTGCAGATTGGGTAATGTTGAAAGTCTTGACGATTTTGCCACTCATTTTGTAGATGTCTTCGCGTTCGTCCCAAGCAGTATTAGGATCGAACTCGATCCCAAGCGTTGTTGCAAGCATGGTTGCCGCAAGATCTTCGGCATATTCGCCTGCCTGCTTTTCACTTTCGCCGTAAGGGTGATGCTCAGAAAGGTAGCCATACTGCGTGTTGATATCTTGAGGAATTGCCACACCAATTGCAGAGGCAATAAGACGATTGTGCTCGTTCGTTGCCGCCCTTGCCATCACACAGAAGGTGATTTGTCCAGGCTGCAGAAGTTTCAAGCCTTCTTCAAGTGAAATGCGTTTGCACCCTGCAGGGAAAATACTCGACACAGTGACCAGATTGCACTTTTCAATTTTTGCGTCACGAAGTGCAAGCTCAAACGATGAGAGATATTCTTTGTGTCTGCCGACGCCTTTGGTGAAGAAAATCTTGGTTGGAACGAAGGACAATTTTATCTCCTCTACCTTTTGATGTTAACAGATTAAACCCTCACTTTGAAATTGGCGCAAAGATAGAAAAAGCAACGGAAAATTTTTCAAGTGTGCAGGTAAAAATTTGTAAGACAACTGCAGGAGAATTAAGAAAAACATGAAGCGCAATTTCAAAACTACTCTGAAGCAAGAGGCTCTATGCTGATGGGGCAGCATTAGTCTCGCCAACACGCATAATGAAGATGTCTTTGAGTGAGGGCTCAGCAAGTTCAAAGCGCGTGATATCAACATAGCTAAGATGTGAAAGGATGTCCTTCGGTGTAGTGCCATTAAGCAGTTTGAGCTCTATTGACTTTGGCGAACGATTACAGATTTCTACCTTGCCTTGTGCTACAAGCAGATCAATGAAGTTATCACTGCCCTCGAAATCCAAGTGCAAATGATTTTTACCATACGCACGCTTGATGTCGCGCACTTTACCGCTAAGCACATTCTCACCATTGTTGATGAGTACAATTGAGTCACAGAGTTTCTCGACTTGTTCCATTCGATGTGTGGAGAAAAGAATCGTCTTACCAGCTTTTTTAAGTTCGATAATCACATCCATAATCAGTTCTGAGTTAATCGGATCTAAACCTGAAAAGGGCTCATCGAGAATGAGAAGTTCAGGATCATGCAAAATCGTAGAAATAAACTGCACTTTTTGCTGCATGCCTTTGGAGAGTGCTTCGACCTTTTTTTGAGCCATGAATGAATCTCAAAGCGATGCGCCCATTGCTCAATGCGTGTTTTGGCATCAGCACGTGAAAGTCCCTTGAGTGCTGCAAAGTAAAGAAGCGTCTCCTCAACCGTCATTTTTCTGTAAAGCCCACGCTCTTCTGGTAAGTAACCAATCTTACTTTGCGACGCAGCATTGACGGGCTTGCCAAGAAATTCTACTGTGCCCGTGTCAGGATACGTGATGCCGCAAATCATACGAATGGTGGAGGTTTTGCCCGCACCGTTAGGACCCAAAAGCCCAAAAATTTCTCCACGCTGCAGCTCAAAGGAGAGGTTCTTGACAGCGATTTTGTCAGCGTAGGACTTGGTAACATTAGTAAGCTTGAGCATGGTAGAAAAATGCTTACGAGTTTATCGCGATTAACTTAGCAAATTAGCAAATACGCACAATCTTGTTTTTAGTCATAGCGGCTAACGAGAGAGAGGTCAAAACTGAAGCATAAAAAAGTGCAGAAGACTATGAGCGAGTGGCGCGTAGGATATCACCGGGAAATTGGCGCCAAATTAAGTTTTGTGCCCATGTCCAAAATTTGTAGAGCGAGGGAATGACAAAAGAATCTAGACGTGCTTTGACTTCTGTGCCACCTTCTACTTCTCGGACCCAGAATTGCAAGCGTGTAGGACGAATCCAGCGCAAACTGCCCACATAACTGCCATAGAAATACTGCAAATCACGATATTCTTTGTCGCGAATTTCTGTCAGCACGCCTGAAAACATCATCATCGGTCCATGATGTACCGAGAGCACGCCGACATGAAAGTCCGCAGGCGTATTGGGGTCAGGTGAGACAAACTCCACACGCCAAGGAAAAATCTGACTGTCGGTAAAAGTTTTTGGGTTGTTGAGCCAGCCCCAGACTTTTTCAATTGGGCGATGAACCACAAAGACATATTCATTGACATGTGCCACAAAGCCTTTCGGCGCAGCTTGGATGGCAACGGTATTCTCAGAGCGAATGTCGTCAGAGTATGGCATTGACTAATTCGGTTAATTCGGTATCGATTAGTGCTTTTGCGAAAGAAACGCAAAACATCAGCCAGAGATTCCTATTGCATCATGGGGTTTTGCTGTTGCGCTGTGCGGCTGTCTTTTCTCCCAGGGCAGCAAGTTTGAAACTTCTGCGGTGAATAGCGCATCGTCCGTATTTGCGAATCGCATCAAGATGGTCGGGTGTGGGGTAGCCAAAGTGCTGTGCAAAATGGTATTTGGGAAATTGTGCGTCCAACGCAATCATCAAACTATCCCGGTGAACTTTAGCAAGGATAGAGGCGGCAGCGATTGAAAAAATTTTTGAATCGCCTTTCACGATGGTCTGAAAAGGAATTGCAAGCGTAGACTTAAATCGGTTGCCATCAATGAGCAAAAAATCTGGACGAGGAGAAAGTTGCTCTATGGCATGTGTCATGGCTAAAAATGTCGCATTGAGAATGTTGAGTTTGTCGATGGTTTCGACATCTACGACACCAATCCCAACGGCGAGTGCTTCAGCGCGAATAGCAGTGGCAAGTTCAAGGCGTACAGATGGTGCAAGTTTCTTAGAATCGCTCACGCTTTGAAGTGCACGTGTGGGAGTATATCCATGCTCAAACATCACTGCGGCAGCGACAACAGGACCAGCAAGCGGTCCACGCCCCACTTCATCCACGCCAGCGACAAAGTGATACTTTAACCAAAGCTCTTGTTCAAACGCAGTTGTCATTGCTGTTATTTTTGATAAGGCTTGCCGAGGTCTTTCGGCGGTGTGGATTTACCGATAAAGCCCACGAGCACAGCAAGCGTAATGACATAAGGCAATGCTTGGACTAATTGCGTTGGTATGGCGGCGCTTTGCAAGTTGAGTTGTGCCGCTTCAGTGAAAGCAAAGAAAAGACTGGCTACTGCTGCGCCGATTGGTGTCCATCGCCCGATAATCATGGCAGCAAGTGCGATGTAGCCTCTTCCCGCCGTCATGCCGTCCGTGAAACTGTGTTGCTCGAAGGCAAGAAATGCCCCTGCAAGTGCTGCAAGCGCGCCTGAAATCAAGACACCTGTATAGCGCATGGCACTGACATTGATTCCCAGCGAATCTGCTGTGGCGGCACTTTCACCGACGGCACGCAAACGCAAGCCAAACGGCGTGTGGTAAAAAATAAAGTGTGAGAGCGGCACAAGCACAAAAGCAAAAAGAAAAATGGGATTGAGTAACACATTTGGGACATCAAAGCCGGCAATGCGTTCAGAATTCGAGGCGCTGCCAAAAATCGGTCTAAGAAAAAATTTAGTAGCACCGACTGCCAAGATGTTAAGCGCGACCCCACTGACAATTTGGTTTGCTTTAAGCGATACTGTGATGTAGGCATGCAATGCAGCAACAAAAAGTCCTAATGCCGTTGCCAGCATCATGCCCAGCCATGCAGAGCCCGTGAAATACTGTCCAATCACGGCGCCGAACGCCCCAAATATCATCAAGCCTTCCAAAGCAAGGTTAATGACCCCGCTCCGCTCGGAATACGTTGCGCCAACTGCCGCCAAAAGATAGGGCATGGCAATTCGCAACACTTGAAGCAAAAAATTGCGGCAAAGTCAAGCATTCGGTTTTTTTAGTTGAGATTCAGGGTTGTGTGCTGTACATGCACATTTGAGAACGCTCACCGCAAGAGAATCGCAATACCAGCGCCTGTGATACCACAGATGAAATTGACAAGATCGTTATCCATCCAGCGATAGCCTTTTTGCAGCTCGTTTTCGATTAGCGTACCATCGTCTTTCATGCTATGCGTGCGTTCTGTGATTTTCTGGCGAATCGGGTCGTAGTATTGGGCTTGCAGTGTAGCACCAAGAAAACTATCTACAAGGCTTGAAAAAAGCCCGGCGCCACCAATGAGTGCAAAGGAAGAAAGTACGCCAAGTTCATGCATTTTATCCCAATTCGAGAGCCATGCACTGGCACAAATAACTAATGCACCAAGCAAAGCGCCCAGTGTGCCAATCCATGTAATGCCGCCTGATGTGCCAGCAGGGACAGGCTTGAAGTTGACAATAGAAACCGGCTTGGGATTGCGCACAATTGTGCCGATTTCTGTTGCCCAAGTATCAGCTTGTACAGCAGCGATTGTCCCTAAGTAGCCAATGTAAATAAGGTCACGCAACCCGCTGTCGGTAACAAAAGAATACCAAATCATCAATATCCAGCCGATGCCGCCATTAGCGAACACTTGACCCATATCGCGCTGCGAGCTTTTTTCAAAGACCAGGTCATATTTCTTTTTCTGGGCTTTTCCCAGTTTTGAGAGAATTGAGGAGAGCACAAAGAAGGTCATAATTGGCACTGTCCATACAATGCCGCCCATGCTGAAGATGTTGGAAGCCAAAAGAAACGTGGCTGTGGCGCCGCTTGCGCTAAGAAATTTCAAGCTAAGTGAGGCGCGTGCCACTACGCCCGAAATAGCAACACCCAGAATGACATTCTGCACCGTCTCAATGCCCTGAATTTCCATGATGCCCAAGGGATAGGCAACTGCCAGCGGCACGAAAAGGTTATCGGCGCCGCCAGAGAGCAAGGCTTCAACTGCTGTGGCAATAAGTGCTAGTGAGAGCGAAAAGCCCAAGACCATAGCGGCATCGAGCACTTGCAATTTTGGCACATTCGGCATGAAGTAAAGCAAGCAGAGGTAAATCGTCGTGAAGCTCACGATGAACATGGTCAGTGAGCCTTCAAGCGATTTTACTGTCGAGAACTTGTATTGGTGCGGGTTTTTGACGTTCTCTCCGACAATTGCGGCAGCAGAATCGCCAAGACCAAGCACCAGCATAGCGGTTTGCATAATCCAAACATAATCGCCCCAGCAAAGCAGCGTGAGCAAAAGGAAAGAGATTGGAAAATACACCGTGCCGTAGTTTATGGTGCTGTCGGCAGAGTGATGAGCACGTGCATCGGTACCGTGTAGCGATTGTAGCCAGCCAAAGCGCACGGCAAGCAAGTTGAAGGGAATGAAAAGCAAGGGAATCAGTGCAGGATAAAAATTAGACTTGAAAAAGTACGGCGCAAAGAAAACGAAAACGCCAGTGCCGATATGTACAATTTTGCGCGTAACGCGTGTGCTTACACCGAGAAATTTTTTGAGGAGTTCACAAATGATGATAAGACCGATGATGAGCCCCAGTGCAATAAGAAACGGTGGCACATCTTCAGCTAACGGCGAGCCAAATGTCATAACTTAAAACGAGAGTGAATCTATCAGTTGCATAATGGTTTTTGCAAAGTTACGCTATCTTCTTGTGCATACAAATTTTTGAATCGAGAGCGGAAGGTCAATAGTAAAGTCAGTGCACTTAGGTGTTGCGCCCAGTAGCTTGTGTTGAGAGCGAGGCATAGATGGCATTAAAGGCTTGCACAGAACTTGGCGAATGCCCTGCGTAGTGATTGTTGAAATAGCCGAACCCGATTTCAAAGTCAAGGCTATGAATAAATTTAGCCCAAGCCGTCATATCTGCAGTTTTGTCAAAAACCAGATGCGTGAAAGGTTCTGAGAGCAATTTGCGATTGCCCAACCAGCGCACATATATAAACGATGCCGTCTGAACACCAACGCCTTTCATGGCAGGTTGGTCGGTGAGCACAAGTGCAACGTGATGTTGATGAAGTCGTGCAAAAAATCCTTCTTTGAGCCATGACGTATGGCGCACCTCCAAAGCGATGCGAAAAAGTTTGGTTGGCAGTGCAGCTAAAAAGTGCTTCATATGCTCTACACTCTCTGGTGTTGCAGCATAGTCGGGCGGAAACTGCAAGACCAAACACCCTAACTTTTCTTTGAGCAGCGACATGGTATCCAGAAAAAGTTTTACATCATCGAGCGCATTGACCAATTTCTTCTCATGTGTGATAAGCTGCGGGAATTTTGCACTAAAAAGAAAATGCGACGGAGTTTTATTGTACCACGATTCTACAACGCTCTTTCGAGGAATGGCATAAAAAGTCGAGTCAATTTCTACAGTGGGAAAACGCTGGGCATACTCAGCAAGAAAATCTTGCGGTTTGGTATGTGGCGGGTAGAAATTGCCAACCCAGTCTTTTTGCAACCAGGTAGATGTACCGATATACAGCGCTTTGGGCATAAGAACGGATGAGCATATAGCTTGCAGAGCCTTGCGTGCTACACACGGTGCGTTAGCATCAGAAAAAGTAAGCTACAGCAAAAATACCAACCATCATGAAAAGCAGAGCAATTTTTGCAGATGCACCTATAACCATTCCGACCCAAGTCCCTAAGCCAGCCTTTGCTGATTGCAGCATGTCTCGTTTTGCAAGATACTCTCCAAGCACCGCCCCGATGAAAGGGGCAAGCAGAATGCCAATGAAGCCGAACAAGAGCCCAACCATAGTGCCCACTGTAGCGCCAACAATAGCCCATGTGCTCGCCCCAACGCGCTTTGCGCCAAGTGCGGTTGAAAGAAAATCAGCGACAAAGGTCAGCATGCCAAGTATGCCAATCAGCAACAGCGGAAGCCACCCGACGCGCTCGAAGTCATCAATCCATGCGGCGCCTAAAAGTCCTAAAAACACCAGCGGTGCGCTGGGCACACCCGGCAGCACAATGCCAGCAAAACCTAACAGCACCAGCACAAGACACAACACCCAATAGACAACTTCCATAACGGCAACAAATTACGATGCAGGTCGCTTGCCTAAGGCTTCAAGAATAGCTGCAATAGCGTCATCAATCGTCAGGTCAAAGACGCCAGCTTCACCAGCAAAAAAAGCCTCACGCCAGATCCAGTAGGCTTCAAGTTCAGTTTCGCTGACCTCTTGATAGCCAATAAACATGCAGCCTGACTGTGCGACCCCCGATTGCATCAGCGGCAAATGTGCAATAAAAGGTGTAGCATGAGCAAGGTAGGCCGCATTCGGCGGAAAAATATTGCGCAGCGAATAGACAAGTAAATGCACAATCGGCTCAGGTGTGGGTAAGTCATCGAGCGTGTCAACGCGCAGTATTTTAACCATGCCAAAGGAGCCATCGCGCGCCGTAAAAGAGAAAATATCCCCTGCTTTGATGGTCATGGATGCGTTAGCTATGTTGCCAAAATTTATCAACCGCACTTGATAGTTCATTCAACGCTCTACAGTAGTAAATGAAATGCCGGTGCATATGAGCGCCTTCGGCTGTGACACGCTCATGCAAAGCATAAGTCGGCTTCATTACTTGGTCAGTACTACTCCTCAATGCGTGAGAGATCCAAGAAACTTTGATAGCGGTCAGAGATTTCAAGTGGACTAAGTTCGAAGAGACGTGCTGCCCCGAACCGCTCAACACAAAAACTTGCCATGGTGCTGCCATAAAGTACAGCTTTACGCAGCGATTGCTCGCTGATATCGCCTGTCTTAGCAAGATAGCCAATGAAGCCGCCTGCAAAGGTATCTCCAGCGCCCGTCGGGTCATAAATGAACTCGAGTGGATAGGCAGGTGCAGAAAAAATGCCGTTGTCTGTAAAAAGCAAGGCACCGTGCTCACCTTTTTTGATGATGAGTATTTTGGGACCCATGTCGCGGATAATGCGTGCGCACTTAATTAGGTTGGGTTCTTTGGCAAGTAGGCGTGCTTCACTGTCGTTAATGATAAAGACATCAACAAGTTGCAGAGTCTCACGCAACTCTTTGGGTTTGCCTTCAATCCAGAAATTCATAGTGTCGCAAATGACGAGTTTGGGGCGAGAGACTTGCTCCAAGACTTTCTTTTGCAACACAGGGTCAATGTTGCCTAAGCACACATATTTAGCTTGCTGATATTGGTGTGGAATGACAGCATCGAAATCAGCAAGGACATTGAGCTGCGTCTCAAGTGTGTCGCGCGTGTTCATGTCGTAGTGGTAGCGACCCGCCCAGCGGAAAGTTTTGCCGTTGGGCACAATTTTCACGCCGCCCAAGTCGATATTGCGCTCACGGAAGAGATTAAGATTCTCTTCACCAAAATCTTCGCCAACCACACCGACAAGATGAATCGTATCCGTAAAGAAACTAGCCGCTACTGAAATATATGTAGCCGAGCCGCCAAGTGTATTGGGCGAAGTTCCAAAAGGCGTCTCAAGGTCGTCGAAGGCAAGCGAACCAACTACAAGTAAAGACATAACAGGATAATTTGGTTGAAATGAAAGTTATGAAATTTCAAAGAGAGCGCTCTCACCAGCATCAAGCTCTACGCTCAGAAAGTTTGATGAAAGACTGAACACTTTGCCTGAGAACAAATCTTCTAGCACGGGTTTTGAGGTCGCAAGCGGAATCTTAATTCTCTCACGACCTTGCACATTAGCATTCCCGATGTAGAGCAGTTTTTTATTGCCCACTTGTCGTGTAAGAACAATCATTTCAGAATCGATATTGCTGAAAAACGTCATAGACTGTGGAGAATGATTTGCAAGGACATCCAGATATTTCTCACGTGCTACCATAGCGCGCGAGAGAAAGTCTATAAGTGGTTCTTGATGATTTGCATCTTTCCAATCAAAAGCAAAAGCACTGAACAGTGGTAATCGATGGGAGGGAAATTGCTGTAGGTCCTCAGATGAAAATCCTAAACCGGTGTTAATCGGGTAATGCTCACAAATTTCTGCGCCATTGTGAATAAACGGAATGGCAGGTAAGACAGCAGAAAGTGCGAAAACGAACTTTGAAAATGCACGTCCTGTGGCACCGCCGCCGAAACGTGCTGCTGCGCGTGGGGTATTGTGGCTTTCGGCTGTAGCAAAACTTGGAATGGCAACTCCACTGCGCGAAAATTCGCTAAGCATCTTGGCAAGATCCATAAAATTATGCATCACAAAGGGCATAGAGCCAATCACGGCGTTGTAGCCCTCAGCACGGCTTTTGGCAGTCGCCGCAAAATTTTCATCCCAGAACGCAAACTGTGGGTTTTTCTTGCGCGCGGCAGCAACCATAGATTGTTTGAGTAAGCTCGGCAAAGCATGACCCATATCAATCATGACACCATCGATGTCAAATGCTTCTTGATAGTAAGGAATAATGCCGATGATTTTTTCCCAAAGCGGCTGATTGATGTATTCAGGCTGCACTAAATTCGCATCGTACATGCGAACCGTGTTGTAAGCAATATAATTGTAACGCGGATGCGTATAGAGCTTGAGATACGTAACATCATTCCATGGCGGTTGCGTGTCTTGCGGTGGCCAATCGGCAAATGCACCCGGGATGCGGCACAATTGACCTGACCGCGTACGACCAATGTAACGCCCATTTTGCAGTTCAACGGTCTCTGGAGGCTCGGTAAAAAATGAGCGATAAATAGCGTGTGGCTCTGGCAGGTTGTAAAAGTCGCCGCGCTCAACTTTATCAAGAATCAGTGAAAGTTCTTCAGCTGTGAAAATCGGATTGCCATAACGCGCTTCATCGAGCGCGCCGGGCGGACGGTCTTCTACACGGGCATCAATCCAGTAGAACCAATCGGGATGTTCTGGAATCCAGTCGCTATCTTTTGCCGCAGTGCGGAAGACAAACTCTACAACAACGCGTATCCCCAAATGATGCGCCGCTTCCACAAAGGCACGAAATTCATCTTCCACTGAAAGACCAAGCAAAGGCTCTGAGAGTCGCTCATCGAGTTTGTAAGGATTCTTGATGGCGTAGGGAGAGCCTAAATTACCTTTGTTGCCATCGCTGCCAATGGAGGTGATAGGTAAAAGATGCACTGTGTTGGCACCTAATCGTTTGATGTAAGGCAGAAGCGCAATGGCTTTAAGAAATGTCCCCGTTTCACGAAAAGCATCAGGTGTCTCGAGCTCAAGTTGCCCATTTTGATTGTGGTCAAATGCTGTTGCCAGACGCACGAAGAGATTATAGACCACTGCAAAGCGCGACCATTCGCCGCTCTCAAAGCGAGGCGATTCTGCCCCATAGCTTTTAGCATAACGCGCCCATTCATCAGGGTTTTCACCAACACGCGCCATCTTAGGCTGCGCAAGAATGCTTTCAATAATGCTGGCATAATGCAATGCAGGATCTACAGCTTCTACGCCAAGCGTGCCTTTGTGCCAAAGTGTAGGAATGTAGTACGGATGTTCATAACGCCGAAGCGAGCGAAGTGAAGTAAGTAACTTTTGAAGTGACATTCGTTTGGTTATGTCTTTACGCTAGTTGAGTGCATGAAAAAACTGCAAAAGACTGCAAATTTATGCCAAATCCATCAAACTAGAAATTTTATGCTGAGAGGTTGTTAATTACTGCGCGTTCTGCCTACACGAGCTAACAAAAAAAGCCGAGCAAAAACTCGGCTGTTGGTGTTGATAGAAGGTCAGACACGACGATGCATGTGGTTAAGACTTTGCAGACTAAGCTGCTCAGAACAAAGGATAATCACGAAATGCCCCACAGTGTCTAGCGGCAGTTTCATAGACTTTTGGATCGATGAACTTCAAACTTTCAGGGTTTGAGAAGTCAATCGCAGCAGAAGTAGAGCGACCAGCTTGAACAATCCCATTCGGAAGATCTCTGACAATCACAAGTGGAATGTTAGCATTAAACTCGCGATTAATGATGCGGATGAATTCATTAGCGACAATGCCATGCGCTTTGGGCGAAGGATGAACACCATCCATGGAGAAAAGCCCACCGGTTGCTAGATCTGTCTTCAGCCATTCTCCATCGACTTCAATGCCACCATTGCGCACAATGTTGTTAAAAATGCCGTTGATGTCTACAAGACCGACAACACCACCTTGACCGACCTGCGCGCGAATAGCATTATTGAATTCTTGAATAGCTTGACGTGCCACTGCTATTTCGCCATCATCCAAAATAAACTGGTTAGGCAGTGGATTTTGCGGTGAGAGTGCAAAAGGTGCCGTGGTGACAATGTTAAGCGTCTGGCGAATAATTGTGTCTTGCTGCGCGGCAGGCAAAGTGCGAATGGCTGGGTTTGCTGTCGCCAAGATATTCACCCAATAGCTACGCGCAAACACACCATTTGTAGCGCCAATCTGCTGAATGGCAGCTGAACCTGTAAGCAAAATGAGCGCACGCGTCGGATTGCCAATGTCGGTTGTAGCAAGTTGGGTCGGTACGCCAATTGCAGGATTAGCTGGAACGGTGCCGCCACGTTGATAAAAAATGCCTGGAATTCTATTCACGGTCAGCAGCGTGCGTAGGAGCGGACCCAAGGTGGTGGTAAAAGGAATCGCTGTAACATCAGGAATGTTGGCGACGATGATTTTCGTATTGGGAATACGGCGCAAACTATCAAGTGCGCGGTTGTAGAGCAAGGTAAAAGTTGCAGTGGGTGTAGGTGCAGCAGGACTGACACCGCCACTAGTGGCATATCCTAACACATCATTATTGCCGAGCCAGAATGTAACGAGTTTATCGCCTTGCTGCGGGGCAAGCAGCGCTGCTGCTTGTTGCACTGGAGAGCGGTTACCTAAAAGCGGATTGCGCAGCATGATATCAATAAACGGGCTACGCGAGACGCTATTGGCACTGGTGATGGCAAGCGTGGCATCACCCATCACGATGCCAGGAATGCCAAGATTGTTGTACGGGCGAGCAAGCGTCGCATTGCGAAAAGCGGGATTGTTGGGTGGTGGCTGACCATTGCCAGTCGGTGAGGTGTTCGTGAAAGTGATAGGCGTACCCGTGCTACTAAATCCACCAAGTTCAATTCTGCCACTGGCAAGAACGGTGTTCGTGCCAACGCTAACAGCCGCCCCGAAGCCGGGCTCTGCGATAATCGGCATCTGGAACTTAGATTGACCGATGCCATTTTCACTCTTGCCATGTGCCTGACGCGCAATGAGTGCAGGATAACTATTGACTTGACCAGCCTCATAGAGTGAATTAGAAAGAAATCCTGCAGTGATGCTGTTGCCAATAGCGACATATCGGCTGGCATCAAAACTGCCAAGCGTGCCTGTGCCGGGCTCACCGCCTTCAGTTGGGAAGGTTCGCTCCGGTGTGCAACTCAGATAGGTTAAAGAAAAAGTGAAAAGTAGAACGGCGAGTAGAAGACGCTGCATAGACAGGTAGATAAAGTTATTGTGATCTCATTATCAAAGTTTTTCGGAACTTACAAAGCAAGAAGCACAAAATCAAAATCAAGTGACTTTTGTTAGCTCACGGTCACGTTGCTGGAAAAGACATCGAGCACACCGTCTTTCATTTGCAAGCATCGGTCGGAAAGTGAAGCGTAGCGAGCATTATGCGTGACGATAACAAACGATGTGCGACTCTCACGTGAGAGTCGTGCAATAAGCTCATAGAGTTTGTCACTGTTGTGTGAGTCCAAGTTACCTGAGGGTTCATCGGCAAGCACGAGCGGCGGTTGATTGATGAGCGCACGTGCAACCGCAACACGCTGCTGTTCTCCCCCTGAAAGTTCTGACGGCAAGTGATGCAAGCGGTCTTTAAGACCTACACTGGCAAGGAGATCTTCAGCATGTGCTTTTGCGCGCTTGAGGTCGCCGGTAGCGATAAATTGCGGCATGGCAACGTTTTCGAGTGCGGTGAAATCTTCAAGCAAATGATGAAACTGGAACACAAAGCCGATGTTGCGGTTGCGAAACGCTGCAAGTTCATCAGCTGAAAGCAAAGTGCGTGTGCCGCTGGTGATGGTCTTGCCTTGAAAGCGTATTTCACCACTGTCGGGAAAGTCGAGTGTGCCTAAGATGTTGAGCAGCGTGGTCTTGCCGCTGCCTGATGCGCCGACGATAGTGATGATTTCATTTTCGCCTACGGAGAGTGAAACACCTTTTAGAATTGCAATAGGCTCTCGCCCTTTAGGCAAATAAGTCTTGAAAATACCTTGGGCTTCTAAAATTGGGTGAGTCAAAGCTCTTTTACCTCCGCAGGTTTGGTCTCTTCAAGTTGTACCTCGCCATTTGGCAGGGCAGTAGCTATTGCTTGAGCAGCCTCACGCTTTTCTAAGTAACGACGCAGAACGGCGACAAGAAACGCTGAAAGTGGCACAGCCAGCAATACACCAAAAATCCAAAGAAATAGCCGAAGAGAAAAATTGCAAGGAAAAGCACAATCGGGTTGAGTTTGACACGATCGCCAATAATTTTCGGAGCAAGCACAAAGTTTTCTAGGGCGTGTCCTGCAGCGTAAATGATGGCAATGAGCAAGATGGTGCGCGCAACATTTTCTCCAAAGACAGCAACAAGCACGCTCGAGAGAAATGCAATGATGCCGCCGATGTAAGGTACAAAGGACATGATACCGTAAATGATACCGACCAAGAATGAGTAGCGCAATTTGATAAGCGAGAAGGCAACGGAGTAAAACATAATCAGAATAAACACGACGATAAGTTGACCGCGCAAGTATTGTCGGACAATGTCACCGCCAAGCGTGGCATAGTCCTGCGCCATATTGCGATACTGTGGCGGCACCAATTGCCGAATGGTCTCTTTGATGCCGGGCAAATCACTCAAAAAGTAATAAGCAAGGAAAGGAATTAATACAATATCAATGATGGCAGAGAGCAATTGCGGAAAACTGCTTGCGATAGCCGAAATAGCGTTTGCAGAAATTGAGCCAATATCATCTGAGCGTGTCCGTAGCCACTCAACCACCGACTCTTGTATGTCTTGACTGTTCAGACCAAGTTGTACAGCAAGTGGATGTGAGAGAATCTCTTGGACAAGCGCTTCGGCTTGTTCAGGCAAAGTCGAAAGTGAAGAGGCAAGGGCACTTAACTGCGCGGTAATGAGCGGTGTAATAAAAATAACTGCCAAAATCACACTGCCTACGCCAAAGAGGGTAATGATAAGTGCAGCCATGCTGCGTGTAATGCGCGCATGAAGGCGCATCAACAGCCCAATTAAAGGCTCAAAGAGATAGGCAAGCACAAAGCCAATAATAAACGGCGCAAGCAGTCCAGAGAGCGTTTTAGCAAACCACGCAACAAACAAAATCACACAAATCCAAATCAATCGATTGGCATAAAAATTCTCGCTAATCGGATAGAGCATGAACACAGCAAGGATAAAAATCAGCAACGGCGAGAGCACTTCGCGCACTTCGTAAGCAAAAAAGATAACAAGCAAACTTGCCAGAGCAAGCAAAAAGTATTGGGTCAATCTATCGGACATCTTTCATTTCTGGCACTGAATTACGAACAAAATGCATCAAAACTGTTAAGCCTGAAAAGGCATTGATGAAGCGAAGCCGGGCAAGTTCGAGGGATGAGCCACGCCACTTGGCATGGAGTCGGCGCATGCTGTCGAAACGATACACCGCTAAACTGCGCTCCACAAATCCACAGGCAGAACGACGACGAATTGAGATGGCAGCCTCATAACCAGCTTCTCGACATGCTTCAAGCACAACCTGATTAAACATACCAAATGGAAAGGATATTCTTTTGACCGGCACACCCAGTGCATCTTCTAAGTAGTGTTTAGACCCCAAGAGTCTTGACGAAGCGCATGGCGTGAGAGCGTGGTCAGAGCGCGATGTGTAGCGCCATGACTACCGATTTCCCAGCCTGCTGCAGCCAATTGCCGCAAGTGGCAAAGTGAAATATGCTGAAATGTACCGAAAAAATTGGCGTCCCAGTGGTTTGGCTTGCCAATCCAGTTGGTAATCACAAAAAGTGAGGCACGCAGCCCAAGCGCATCCAAAATCGGGTAGGCAACCTCAAACGTGTCTTCATAGCCATCATCAAAAATGATGTGCGGACGCTGTTCGCATGGAAGAGACGCTATCCAGCTGGCATCGTACTGGAAATCTTCAGGCGTGCGTGTGCAGATACCAAAATCAAGGTGAGATGTAATTTTGTGATAACAAAAAATCACGGTCGCATCGAGCAAAAAACTTATCATAAAGAAAAAAGAAAATTTCTTACCAGACAAACCGGCCTGAATGCCAAGCGCATAAAAAGCCTCTACAGGTGATGGCGCTGACAAACTTTCGGCAGCAAAAAATGCGTTTCGTATCTTGACGTTCCTAATAGACGCAACGACACAAAGTTCTATGCCAAAGCAATTTTCTGAGCAAAACGAGATGGAATTTTTAGATCATCTCGAAGAACTACGCTGGCGACTCATCAAAGGGCTAATTGCAGTAGTACTGATTGCTGCCGTATGCACTTACTTTGCAGACTTCATCGTGTCTGAGATTTTGATTGGACCGCTCAAACGCACAAGCCCAAACGCAAAGTTGCAAAACCTGATTCCTTACGGGCAAATTTCGCTGTATTTGCAAGCGATATTCTTTTCTGCTGTGGTCGCAGCATTCCCAATTTTTGCCTATCAAATCTGGAAATTTGTTGAGCCCGGCTTAGAACCACACGAAAAAAGTGCCACACGCTTCGCAGTAGCATTTGTTTCGCTATGTTTTTTTGCAGGCATCGCATTTGGTTACTTTATACTTCTGCCCGTCTCACTCAACTTCTTTGCAGGGTTTGGCACGTCGCTAATTGAAAATAACATTTCGGTCGATCACTATGTCTCATTTTTTGTGGGAACACTGCTCACATGCGGCTTAGTGTTTGAACTTCCATTTGTGTCGTATGTACTCTCAAAAATTGGATTTCTCACGCCCCCTTTTATGCGCCACTACCGCAGGCATGCCATTGTCGCCATTCTCATTCTTGCGGCAATCGTAACGCCTTCGACCGACATCGTTACGCAATTGGTCATTGCCGTGCCGATGATATTGCTCTATGAAGTGAGCATCTGGATTTCAGCTGTTGTGCAGCGCCAGCGTGAAAGAGCAGAACAAGCAGAAAAAGAAGCGGAGCCATACTTACAATCTTGAGACTTGCTCTGGCGGGGTGTTGGCATTGAGCAAGAAAGTGCACACAACAATTCACTGGTGCAGGTCAATCAAAGCGCACCGATTTTTTCGCCAGATTGAAATTGCTCAATAAACTCCTCTTTCCACGCCTTGAAGGTGCCATCGAGAATGCGTGCGCGTGCAGTGTGTGTGAGCCAAAGAAAAAATGACAAATTTTGAAGCGAACAGAGTTGAAGCCCTAAAATTTCATCGACATTGAAAAGATGACGGATGTAAGCTCGAGAAAAGTTTTGACAGACATAGTTCTCAAAGCCTTCGTCAAGCGGGCGGAAGTCTTCGGCATACTTGGCGGCACGAATGTTGAGGGCGCCATAGCGTGTGTAGACTCTACCATTTCTGCCTTCACGAGTTGGTAGAACACAGTCAAACATATCGATGCCACGCTCAATTGCATTGAGAATGTTGATAGGTGTGCCAACGCCCATCAGGTAACGCGGTTTATGTTCGGGCAATAACGGATGCGAGAGTTCTAAGACACGATACATTGCTTCTTCAGGCTCGCCAACTGCAAGTCCACCAATAGCATAACCCTCAAAATCCATTTCAACCAGACGCTTGGTGGATTCGGTGCGCAAATCATCAAATGTTCCGCCTTGCGTAATTGCAAACAGCGTTTGCTCGTAGCCGTAGAGGGGCGACGTTTTGGCAAAATGGGCTTGCGCTCGTGCTGCCCAGCGAATCGTAAGTTCACTTGAGGCTTTGATATACTCTCGCGCTGCATGGTGCGGTGGACATTCATCTAAGACCATCATGATATCGCTGCCGATGCATCGCTGCGCATCTACGACACTTTCAGGTGTAAAGAAATGCTTTGAGCCATCCAGATGCGATTTGAATATCACGCCCTCTTCGCTCATCTGACGCAGTTCTGAGAGTGAAAAAACTTGATAGCCACCGCTATCGGTCAGAATAGGTCTGTGCCAGCTGATGAAATTGTGCACGCCGCCAGCTTTGACGAGCAGCGCTGTTGAGGGTCGCAAATAAAGGTGATATGTGTTGGCAAGAATGATTTGGGCACCAATCTCAAGAAGTTCACGTGGCTCAACGGCACGTACGCTGCCACGCGTACCAACAGGCATGAAGACAGGCGTTAGAATCTCCCCGTGCGCCGTCGTAATTTTGCCCGCTCGAGCCGCCGAATGGACGTCTTTTTTTTGCAGTTCAAATTGCATATCACATGTTTTGAAAATGCCCAAAGATAATGCAATAGCAAGAGCCCTTTTATGAATTGAAAATCTCAGATAATAAATTGCAAAAAGATGCACGGCACACTTACCTGCACAAAGCTAAGTTCTGCAGAAACTCATACCCTGCAATATCTGATGCTGAAGCAGCCTGCAGTGTCGTTGCTATTGATGATTGTTCAGAGCAATTCCTCATAATAAATCTTACTTTTGTATATTGCCGGAGTGCAAAAATGTTAAGCATTTAGAGCGTTTAGAAGTTGATGAAGCGAGTAATTATCGACGGCTATAATCTGGTGCATAAGTTGGGTAAAGCGCTTTCCCCGCAAACATTATCACTTGTTAGAGAAAAACTTGAACAGAAATTGTACCGTTATGCGGCAAAGCATAAGACTGAGATAACGCTTGTGTATGATGGACGAGGCGTACTGGGCAGTTCAGAAAAACAGGGATACTTAGATATTATCTTCACAGCAAGCGGTGAGAGTGCGGATGCATACATCAAATCGCTCATAGACAAAGCACATTCGCACAAGCTCTTGATTGTGAGTTCTGACAGAAGCATTCGCGATTATGCGCGTGTCTCTGGTCTAAAGAGTGCTTCAAGTGAAGAATTTTTGTCCTGGTTGTCAGAAGCAGAGCCAAAAAGCGAGCAGGCACACGGTGCAACAGCAAATCGTAAAGAGCGTGATGACAAAAAGCCTGCAATGCTCTCGGAACATGAAATAGAGGAGTGGAAAAAACTGTTTGGCGCATAATGCCGTGCAAGCAAAATGCGTGACAGAAGCCCTAAGAAGCAAACGCACAGCAATTATCTATGAAAAGTGCCCAAGCTATCTTGTTTAGCCTCGATGTGCTAACAAGGCAAAAGACCGAGTGCGAGGAAACAAACGAACTCTATATGGATATTTCTGCTCTGCAATTTCCTCATCTGCACCAACATCTTACCCTTCACGACATTCAAAAAATTGCCGAATCGTCACTCATTGTCTTCAATGCCTGTGTCGAGCAAACAATGTTGCGTGAGCTGCAAACTCCGAACTTTGCATTTGTGGTCTCTCGTGCTATCGCACAAGCCTTGCAGCGCGAGCCGAGCATCGATGAAATCTCCGAAATTATGATGGTGCTGCGCCGTATGACAAATCTATCAATCTCGCGCAGACTCTCCGCTTGCTTGATTGCCTTGCAACGCAGCGGCTATATGCTTGGCATTCTTGCCAATACCCCGCTCTCGGCGTTTATTTTGGCAGACGCGCTGGACGATCTTGGACTTGTGCGCCGATTTGAAACCATCATCACCTCGAGCGATGCAGGATACTTCAAGCCAAACCCAAAAGTGTTTGAACTTGCCATTGAATCGATACGATGCGAGCCAGAGAATGTCATTGTCGTCGGCTCAGACTTAGAGCGCGATTTGCTGCCCATTGAACATCTCTCAGTAAAAAAGTGTATATCAACAATCACCGCAAGCGCCAAAAACTGCCAAAAGGCTTTTATCGTATATCCACGCTAGAAGAATTGCCTGAACTCGACCTCAAAAAAATTCTGCGCGGCGACTAAGGTTGCCTATTCACATTTAACGCCCTGAACATGATGCAGATATTCTGGCGTGTAACTTCAAAATTATTGTTCTTGCTCTTTATGCTCGGCACTGTTGCACTGGGCTTTGCGTACATGTATCTGTTCAAATCCTCACTGAATTCTGGACGCTATGATGAGCCCAAACTGGTCAAAATTCATCGTGGCATGACTTTTATGCAGATTGCAAACGAGTTGCAAAAAGAAGGTGTCATCAAACACACTTTGCCCTTGCAAATTGTGGCGCGCTTCATGCCAGAACTTACAAACATCAAGCCTGGGCGATACTACATCCCAAGCGGAATGACCAGTGCGCAATTGCTGCGCTTTATGTGCACTCGCAAACAAGATGAAGTCAAAGTCCGCATCCCTGAAGTCTCGCGTGGCACACAAGTGGCTCAAATCATTGGACAAAGTCTCGACACCGATTCGGCGACATTTATGAAAGCCTTCTCTGATTCTGCATTACTCAAGGAACTGGATGTGGATGCCCCGAACTTCGAGGGCTACTTTTTGGCAAATACTTACACGCTGCCGTGGTCCATGACTGCCGAAGATGTGATTCGCTATTTTGTTAAGGAATTACGAAAAGTGTTCAACGATAGCCTACGCGAGCTGGCACGTAAGCGTGGCTTGAGTGAAGTCGAAGTGCTTACCTTAGCCTCGATTGTGGAAGCTGAAACCGGATTAGCTTCAGAGCGAGTGCTTGTGGCAGGGGTCTATCTCAACCGTTTAGAAAAAGGCATGCTGCTGCAAGCCGACCCGACTTTTATCTACGCTGCCATTCTGGATAATGACTACGATGGCAATCCTAACAACCCTAAACATCGCAAGCGTGATTCACCTTACAACACCTATCTTTATCGCGGATTGCCACCTGGACCTATCGGCAACCCTACAAAAGAATCTATCTTAGCCGTACTCAATCCAGCTAAAACAAAGTATCTCTATTTTGTGGCAACAGGCTACGGTGGGCATCGCTTTGCCGAAACTGCTGAGCAACATGCCGTCAATGCGGCACTCTACTACGCTCGCCGAAAAGAACTGCGCGACAGTCTCAAAGCGGCAGCACAACAGTCGCTCAAAGAATAACCCTTAAACCAAATCGCCATGGCTCGCTCACTCTATCAAGAAGATTGCATTTTCTGCAAAATCGCAGCAGAACGCATTCCATCAAAGAAAGTGCTTAGCACCGACAAAATTTTCGCCTTTCACGACATTAACCCTGTAGCCCCAACGCACATTCTCATTGTCCCGAAAGTCCATATCGAGACGCTCAACGACCTTACAGCAGATGATGCTGAACTGGTCGGGCATCTTTTTGTGGCTGCAAAAGATATTGCAAAATCGCTTGGTCTGGATGAGCGTGGCTACCGGACCGTGATCAACTGCAACCGTGAGGGCGGGCAGACGGTCTTTCACCTGCATGTGCATCTGATTGCAGGTAAGCCAATGGGCTGGCCACCGTTCCCACTTGCCTAAGCACATAAATATTTTGCAAATACCCGCGAATTGCTATCTTAGCCGAAAACTTTAAGCATGAGTAATCCTCGCATCGTGCAGTTGAAAAAATTCTTGGAAAAGGATCCAACCGATTCTTTTTCACGCTATGCACTTGCGCTGGAATATGCGAATGCTGGGCTTGCTTAAAGAGGCGCAAACTGAATTTGAAACCCTTCTGCAAAACGACCCAAACTACACAGCAACCTACTACCACTTAGGTAAGCTTTACGAAAAGCAAGGTGAAAGTCTCAAAGCAAAAATGCTCTATGAAAAGGGCATTGCATTGACAGCAAAGCTTGGTCAGACGCACGCAAATAAAGAGCTGCGTGAAGCCCTGTTTATGCTGACAGGCGGCGATGACGACTAAGCCAATTCAAACAAATAAGGAGGAAAAAGATGATCCTGTGGCGCCTTTTAGGAACCCTTTGCTTTTTCTTGCTCCCGCTTGCTGGTGCACTTGCACAAGAGCGTTTGCTGAACATTACCACTTCACCAGCTAAAGAAGGCGAGCCCTTCGAAGTGCGCATCGAGCCACCGCAAAATGTCTCCATCAGCCGTGCCATCGTGCGTTTCCGTGTCTATGGCACATCAGAGTATCGTATTGTGGAAGCGCAGCCTGAAGGCAATCGTTATGTGGCGCGAATTTCAGGCGAGGAAGTCGAACCGCCAGCCATTGAATTCTATGTCATTGCACAATTGACCGATGGCTCGCGCCTAACTTTCCCTGCACTCACGCCTGAGACAACACCAGCAAGTATAACTGTTATGCCAAAGCCTGAAAACGATCAGCTCATTCTCATTTCGCCAGAGCGTGGTGCCTTTATCTCGGAAGATGAGCTTGTGATCTCTTTCTCTTTCTATCGCATTAGCTCGAAGATTGATAGAAGCAAACTTCAACTGTTTTACGACGGCACAGATGTAACGCCTCGCGCAATCATCTCAGAGAATATGATTACCTATGTGCCAGATAGACCGCGTCCGGGCAGAAGCAAGGTAACGGTTGTAGCACGCGATAGTAACAATGTTGTGATCACGACCAATAGTGTAACCTTTACGGTCATCAGCCGCCTTGATGTGGGCAAGCCTGTACGTTCAGAAATAGAACAGCGAAAACCGCGCTTTACCTCACAGAATGCTGCGGAAGTGCGCAGCGAACGCATCAACGACTCGACGATTAACTATGCGCGACTGAATGTCAATTTTGATGCTACACTCGATTTTCTCAGCGTTGGGGCGCAAGTCTATATCACAAATGAAAATCAAGCGTTTCGTCAGCCAGCCAACCGTTTCCTTGGACGCATCGGTCTGCCTTTTGTAGAAGTCAAAGCTGGTGATGTGTTCCCTGAATACACCTATTACCTGAGCAATGGCGTGCGTGTGCGTGGTGTAGAATTCAACGCCACGCCCGGATTCATCCGTACAACCGTGCTGGTGGGTAACGCCGCAGATGGATTTGATGCGCAATTTGTCGGTGGCAGAGTTACGATTCCAGTAAATTCGCCCAATCGCTCCGACTCTATCACAGCACTCTTGCAGCGTGGGTTTGTGCGCATTGACTCGAGTGCAGCAGGCGAAACGTTCCAGCAACGAACTGCGCTGGGAGCATTCTCGCGTAATATCTTTGCTGCGGTTGCAGGTGTCAAGACTGATCTGGTCAGTTTCAACTTGCAAGTGCTACGTGGCAGCGATGACATTACAGGCTTAAACCGATTTCAAATTCTTCAGCGCGGTGTAGCACCACAGCAGAATGTCGCTATCGGTGCTGGACTAAAAGTGATCCCAGTGGCAGGATTAGCAGAAATCTTTGCCGATGTGGGCTTTTCACTAAGCAACCGCGACATTACTAACGGCAGTCTGACACCGCAGCAACTCGATGAACTTACAGGTAACGTAGGAGTTGCAGAGCGGCTGCAGAGCATTCCAATCATTGGAAGCTATAACAATCTGACAAACCTTATCACCATCAACCAGAACCTAACACCGCTGCTGCCGATTGACCTCTCTTCACTGGCATTTCGCTTCGGTGGTGAACTTAACATCAGAGAAATTGGCAATACAACACGCTTCGAGTACTTGCGCCAAGGCTCACAATTTAACTCCTTCGGTCTGGCATTTTATCTGCCCGACGTGCAAGGCTTTCGCATAAGCGATAGGCTCCGCTTGCTTGACAGCCGACTGATTTTTACGGCGGCATTTGAATCGCTAAGCGATAACTTGCTGCGTCAGCGCGACCGCGTGCTCCGCGTAGGTGGCACATTGGATGCAACCACCACACGCTCGCTCTTCCGATTCGGCGCTGCAGCCTTCCCCGGTAATCAACTGCCTAATGTACGCTTGGAAGTGCAATTTCAGGGCAATAAAAACAACATTGGCGCAACATTCCGCGACAGCGTCGAGGTCAATTCAATCATTCAAGTTGCCACACTAAGCGGACTTGCTCTGCAAAACGACAATACGACATTTACGTTCTTAGGCGATATTCAAAAAGCATTTGACCTGCAAAATCAAATTACGCTTACGCTGGGACTGACAGGAATTTTTACCAACCGCAACGACAACCGTGATCTAAGCCTAAGCCGAACAGATGTGATTTATTCACCGCTGGATAGCCAGCAAGTCTCACAAAATTTTTCAAGTCGTGCAATCGTCCTCTCAAGCAGTTTTGCATTTGCAATTCCGCTTCGGCTCAATGTCAATTTCACCAATCAACAAAGCGAATTTTTTGTTCTAGACCCCGCTCAAGCTGGCAGTCGACCTGCTCCACGGAAACAGACACAAACTTTTACCGCAATTGATATTGGTGTCGGCTATGCCTTTCTCAACAGCACACTCCGCCCGACCATACGCACTGCCCTAAACTTCGGTGATTTTCCGCGCACGCAATTAGGGCTGAACTTAGCCTACGATGTAGCACAGTCCGTCCAGCTCTCTGGTGATGTGGCAGCATTTTTCGTACAAGCCACAAATGTCAACGGCGTGGTTATTCGGGCATCAACCGATATTGTGGCGGCACTCAGGCTACAAGCTAATTTTGGCAACTAAAGCCTCAAGGCAGCCAAGCTAGCTTGGATTTAAACCTCAATGCGAGATTTTCGTAAATTTTGGCACCGTGTTTAGCGCAGCACAGGAAACAAGATCTGGTTCTGTGCTGAAGGTGCCTGCGCAGTTATTCTGAGTGAGAAGAAAGGGAGAAACGACCATGAACTTTAATCCGAACAAATTTACTCTGCGTGCGCAAGAAGCATTTCAAGACGCAGTAGATAAAGCAAGCAAAAATCAGCATCAGCAAATTGAGCCCGAGCACCTGCTCTGGGCGCTGCTCTGCAAGCGAGAAAATATCGCCTTTCAGATTTGTGAAAAGATGGGCGTGCAGACCGAAATGCTCATCTCAATTTTGGAACGCGAAATTGACCGATTCCCAAAGGTAACAGGCGCATCGGTCTCAGGGCAGTATCTCTCACAAAATCTTGCCAAAATTCTCGATGGGGCCTCGAGCATTGCGGAAAGTATGAAAGATGAATTCATCGGCTCAGAGCATCTTTTTCTTGCTATGGTCGAGTCTGCTCAAAAAGTAGGTCGCATTCTGACGGATGCAGGCGTAAGCAAAGACAAAGTGCTGCAAGCCTTGGCAACACTGCGTGGCTCACAACGCATCACCGATCCGAATGCCGAAGACCGATACAACGCCCTCAAAAAATACTCGCGCGATCTCAATGATTTGGCACGAAGAGGCAAACTCGATCCGGTCATCGGGCGCGATGAAGAAATCCGTCGGGTCTTGCAAATTCTTTCGCGCCGCACAAAGAACAATCCCATTCTTATCGGTGAGCCGGGCGTAGGTAAAACTGCCATTGCTGAAGGTATTGCGCAGCGCATCGTGGCAGGCGATGTCCCTGAAAACTTGAAGAGCAAACGCATTCATGCACTGGATGTTGCAGCACTCGTGGCAGGCACAAAATTCAGAGGTGATTTTGAAGAACGCCTCAAAGCAATCGTAAGTGAAGTGCAGCAATCCGATGGCGAGGTGATTTTGTTCATTGACGAAATCCACTTGCTGGTGGGCGCAGGTGCAACAGAAGGCGGCTCAATGGATGCAGCAAATATCCTCAAACCAGCGCTGGCACGCGGCGAACTGCGAGCAATTGGTGCGACAACACTTGACGAATACCGCAAGTATATTGAAAAAGACGCTGCACTCGAGCGCCGCTTCCAGACCGTATTCGTGCAAGAGCCAAGTGTGGAAGATACAATTTCCATTTTGCGTGGCTTGAAAGAAAAATATGAGATTCATCACGGCGTGCGCATCACCGATGCGGCTATTGTGGCAGCAGCAGAACTCTCAAACCGATACATCTCCGACAGATTTCTGCCCGACAAAGCAATCGACCTTATTGATGAAGCTGCCTCCAAATTGCGATTGGAAATCGATAGCATGCCAGAAGAGTTAGATAAAATCAACCGAGAGATTCGTCGCCTCGAAATTGAGCGCGAAGCCTTGCGGCGTGAATTAGAAGTGCGCAACACCTAACAAACGTTGCAGGCTGCAGATAGATGGTGCGCGCTTCGCTTGAAATGGTGAGCGCATAAAAATCAGCAACAGTGTTTATCTATGAGAAGACCTGTCGGCGCTCGTCAGGGGTAAGCACTTTCCATTGACCAGCAGGCAAATTGCCAAGAGCAAACTTGCCAATCTGGATGCGAATTAGGCGCAAGGTCGGATAGCCAATCGCAGCGGTCATCCTGCGCACTTGGCGGTTCTTGCCTTCGACAAGTTCAAGGGCAATCCAAGCCGTGGGTATGCTGCGTCGATAACGAATCGGCGGCACACGTGGCGGAAAGGCTGGTTCCACATCAAGCAAATACGCTCGGCAGGGCAATGTTCTATACCCTTGAATCACAACGCCGCGCTCCAGCTTCGAGAGTGCTTCAGGCGTGGGAATGCGCTCCACCTGAGCATAATACACCCGCCGATGCGCCGCTGTTGGGTCTAAAAGTTTTTTTTATTGAGATGCTTTTCATCAGAAAGTAGCAGCAGCCCTTCCGAATCAGCATCTAAGCGACCAAGAGGATAGACATTTTTTGGAAATCCGAACTCAGCAAGCGTGCGATGCGGCGACCCATCAGGCGTAAATTGTGAGAGTGTGCCATAAGGTTTGTGAAACGCAATCAGCATGTGCGCAAGCCTAAATCGGAGCGACGCTTTAACGAAGCAGAATAAGCCCCAGTTTCTCCTACATCATTTGCAACGCGCTACTGCATCTCAAAGTAGGTCATGATTGTGTTAAGGTCTTTATCGCCACGTCCAGAAAGGCAGATAATGAGTATCTCATCGTGTTTCATCTTAGGTGCGGTTTGAATTGCGTAATGAACGGCATGCGCAGTTTCAATTGCGCAGATAATGCCTTCAGTGCGCGCAAGTGTTTTGAGAGCTTGCATGGCTTCATCATCGGTAGCACATTCGTATTGAACGAGACCTAAGTCCTTGAGGTAGCTATGTTCAGGACCGACGCCCGGATAATCTAAGCCAGCAGAAATAGAATGTGCAAGTTCAATTTGCCCATCATCGTTTTGCAGCAGATACATCATGGCGCCGTGCAGAACACCGGGCTTGCCTTTGGTCAGGGTTGCCGCATGGCGTTTGTCTAAGCCTTCACCAGCAGCCTCTACGCCAACGAGTTTGACCTGTGGCACATCGTTCAAAAAAGGATAAAACATGCCCATCGCATTGGAGCCGCCACCCACGCAAGCTGTGATAAGTGTCGGCAGTTTTTCCTCGCGTTCCAAAATTTGCGCGCGAGTCTCTTTACCAATCACACTTTGAAAATCACGCACCATCATGGGATAAGGATGCATGCCGACAACTGAACCGATAATGTAAAATGTCTCATCAGGGTTCGTTACCCAGTCGCGGATGGCTTCGCTGGTGGCATCTTTGAGCGTACGGCTACCCGATGAAACAGGTACAACTGTTGCACCTAAGAGTTTCATCCTTGCCACATTTGGAGCTTGGCGCGCAATGTCTTCCTCTCCCATATAGACGACACACTCCAAGCCAAAGAGCGCGCAGACTGTTGCCGTAGCAACACCATGCTGACCTGCACCAGTTTCAGCAATAATCCGCGGTTTGCCCATGCGTTTGGCAAGCAGAACTTGTCCAATCGCATTGTTGATTTTGTGTGCGCCTGTGTGGCAGAGGTCTTCACGTTTAAGGTAAATTTTTGCGCCGCCAAGTTCTTCAGAAAGACGTTTGGCATAGTAAAGCGGCGTAGGACGACCAACAAAGTGCGTGAGCAAATCCTCGTACTCCGCCCAAAATTCAGGGTCAGCTTTTGCACGAGTATATTCACGCTCTAAGTCCTCGGCATTTTTGATGAGGGTTTCTGGGACAAACTTGCCGCCATATATGCCAAAGTGCCCGCGCGCATCTGGGGCAGCATAAGAGAAGGGTTGAGTGATCATAAAACTTCGTTTGAATCCATTCTTTTGAGAAATCTCTTGAAAGACATTTTTTTGAGTAAGCCCTGCAAAAGGTTACTAAACTAAACAGGGCGTGTTTTCCAAGCTGCTTTCTGAATCTACAAAGAGAAACGCAATCTCTTTGCAGCGATACAGCGCAGTCTTAACATCTTCAATAGCATGATTAAAACACGGCTCAATCAATACATCGCAGAAAAGCACTCATGGCTCTGTGTAGGTTTAGACCCCGATATGGAAAAAATCCCATCGCTGTTTTTGAACCGTGCAGACCCTGTACTGGAATTTATGCGCGCAGTTGTCAGAGCAACAGCAGAATGGGCAGTGGCTTACAAACCTAATTTTGCCTTCTACGAAGCACTCGGACTTAAAGGATTGCGTGCGCTCGAGGCAATAATGATGGAATTACCCAAGCAAGCAATCTCGATTGCTGATGCAAAGCGTGCAGATATTGGCAATACTTCGCGCCTATATGCAAAAGCGTTTTTTGAGACATGGGGTTTTGATGCCGTAACAGTGCCGCCGTACATGGGCTATGACTCGATTGAGCCATTTCTTGCCTATAAAGAGAAACTGAGTTTTGTGCTGTGTTTGACATCCAATCGTGGCGCAGAAGATTTTGAAGAGCGCAGGTTACAAAGTGGAAAGCGGCTCTATGAAGCTGTGCTGCATAAAGCAAACGAGTGGAATCAATTTGGGAATGTGGGGCTTGTAGCTGGGGCGACACGCACCGAAGCCCTGCACGAAATCCGACAAGCCGCGCCAGAGTTATGTCTCTTGATACCGGGGGTCGGTGCACAAGGTGGCTCACTGACAGAAGCCATACGCTATGGTGTCGACAAAGAAAAGGCGTCAGCTGTCATCAATATCGGTCGTGCACTGATTTATCCTGAGGGAGAATACAAGACTGTATCTGCCTTCGAGCAGGCTATAGCCAAAAGAGCAGAAGAGCATGTGCAGAAAATGCGCCAAGCCCTTTGCGATTAAAAGATGGCAAACTAACGCATCGCAAAAAAGCATTTTTCTTTACCGTGCATTTTGCGTTATTTGCGCGCTGTTTTAGCATCACCGAAAACAAGCATGCTGAGCGTCTATCGCAACATTTTCAAACACTACTTTATCCGCCGAACGTGGTTTCTGCTCAAAGAACGTCTTGCCCCAGAGCGGTACTCAGACACTGCGTTTTTTTTGCTCTTCTCTGGTGCACCAGCCGAGCCCGAAGCATTTTTGGACTCCTTTGTGCGCCGCACGCAATACAACTTCTTCTTTAGCGCTGCAAACCGCAAAGATTTTTTTTTGCAATTGCTCATGCGCCTGCATCCACAACAGGAACTTGTGATGCAAGCCGAAAAAATTATGCGCGGCAAAATTGCACTGCTGGGCACAGAACATCAATTTGAGCAGGAGTGGAACTGGCATTTGGATTGGAAATCAGGTTACACATTTGATGCCGCATCATTCTATGCAAACATCTTGCTCAAAACCGATGGTGCAGACATCAAACTGCCTTGGGAATTGTCGCGTGCAAGTTTCATCTGGACACTGGGCAAAGCCTATTGGACAACAAATCGCACAAGCTACAAAGACAAATTCATGGAGCTGATTGAAGACTGGCAAAAGAAAAATCCCTTTTGCTACGGTATCAATTGGCTTAATGCGATGGAAGTGGCACTGCGTGCTGCAAACTGGATTGCTGGGTTTTACTTTTTCTGTGATGACAAAAATCATACGCGCTTCTGGATTGACTACCTCAAAGCGCTGTTTCAGCATGGCATCTATATTGAGCATAATCTGGAATACACACGCCGCAGTGGCAATCATCTCATTGCCGATGCAGTAGGATTGCTCATGCTCGGATTTTTCTTCAAGCAAAGCGCGCGCGCTCAAACATGGATTACGAGCGCTAAAAAAATTTTAGAGGAAGAAATTCTGGCACAAACCTACGACGACGGCATGGATTACGAAATGAGTCTGCCCTATCACGCTTTTGTAAGTGAGATGTTGCTTGCAGCGTTCATTTTAGCGCGCCTGAACAAAGCGCCTTTCTCGGAAGCCTTCAAAGCGCGGCTTGAGAAAATGTTCGAAGTAATGCTCTACTGCTTAAAACCTGATGGAACACTGCCGCTTATTGGCGATAGTGATGATGGCAAACTGTTTTGGTTCAATGCAGAAAGTGATTACAACGCACAGCGCGACCGACTGGTAACAGCCAGCATCGTGTTTCAACGTAGCGATTTCAAAGCCGCCGCAACAGACTTTTCTGAACATGCGCTGTGGCATTTGGGCATTGAAGGATGGGAAAACTTTCAGCGCATGGCGTCAGATACAGCGCCGCTGACATCAAAACTATTGCCAAAAAGTCAATTTGCAGTGCTGCGCTCCAAAAACATGCATATCGTTATCGATGCAGGCGAACTTGGCAAACATGGCTGGGGTGGGCATGGACACAACGACACGTTCTCCTTTGAACTTTGCTGTAATGGCGTAACCTTCATTACCGATTCAGGTACCTACTGCTACACATCTGACAAAGCACGGCGCAATCAATTTCGCTCCACGCGCGCACACAATACAATTATGATTGACGGCATAGAACTAGCTGAATTTGTCAGCCCCTTCAAAGTGAGGCGCGACCGTACCAATCCAAAATTTTGAAATGGCTGTCTTCACACGAATGCGATGACCTGCTCGTTGAACATAGCGCATATACCTTCCTTGCCAACCCCATAACGCATCGGCGAAACTACACGCTAAATAAAACGAAAGAGACATTTCAAATAAGCGACATGCTTCTGGGAAAGGGGCAGCACCGAGCCGAGCTTTATCTACACTTTGCACCAGACATTCAGGTCAGCAAGCAAAACAGAGAACAATTTATGCTGCAACATCTGGAAAGCGGCACTCAACTCGTGTTGCGCATAGACAATGTAGAGCATGTATATCTTGAAGACAGCGAAATTGCCCCGCGCTATGGAGTTTTACAACAGAGTAAGCGACTGAGAGCCGAAAAAATTTTCTCGAACGAGGCGCAAATTCAACTGACCATTTCAACCGAGCTTGAGAGAAAGTCTCTGTAAAACCAATGACTGTTCCTACGTGCGCTTTAGCATCTCGTTGTATCCGTTTCTTCTGCTTACTGCTTAGTCTTTGGCTTGCTGCCTGTCGCACATCTCAGGTGCAAATAGGCAAAGGTGATGCACCGCTGTCTGACTCGCTTAGCCTTGCACGCCCAACTGATGCGCTTGACAACAAAGATACTGTAGCCATCAAAGCAGATACGCCAGGCAAAGTGCAGGATACGCTGCAAGAGGCACGCACTTCCTTAGAGCGGCAGAAAGAAAAGACCGCACAACCCGACACTAGCCAACCGCAAGAAAAAAACGCAGCAAGCTGATAAAAAGCAATTAGACACACTTCAAGCATCGGCGCCTACTAAGCCAAGCGGGAAACAGGAAAAAATTCGAGCGCAAACTTTATCGAAAGACAGCGATACGGCACGTCGACTGGTGATTCAAAAGCCGACGGAAATACTGCGCGAAAAACCTTTACCGCTGCGAGAACAACGCCAAGTCGATCGCACCAAGCGTGCGGTAATTCTGCCGCTGCCTGCACCACAAGTGAGCTTCGTTGCCGATAGCATTCGCCTCGGCATCCAACCAATTGGACGAAGCATCTTCGGTAAAGCCACACTCGAAATCATCGATTCGCTTGAGTTCATTGAGCTCGCCAAGATGCGTGAAGGGGAGTTGGATACAATTGTCTTTTACAGTGCAAAAGATTCCGTCGTATTTGATTTGGAGACAAAAGAAATCAAACTCTATGGCGACACTAAAATTGACTATCAAGACTTTAAACTGTTAGCCCCCGAAGTGGTGATGCAGCCTGAAACCTACACGATCACTGCAAAGAGTGTGTATGATCAAAAGGGAGAGCCGATTATCAGTCCAAAGTTCCGTGATCCCACAGGTGAATACGACGCAGAGACCATGTCCTACAACTTCAAGACAAAGCGCGGTAAAGTCAAGTATGTTGAGACGGTCATTGACAACGGAATTTACCGTGGGGCAACAATCAAGCGTCAAGCAACTGGCGAGCTCAATGTGCAAGATGCATTTTACACCACATGCAATCATCCTATTCCACACTTCTTTTTCTATTGCAGGGAAATGAAAATCATTCCGGGCGATAAAGTCATTGCGCGTCCTGTGGTGCTCTATGTGGAAGATGTGCCTGTGTTTGCATTGCCGTTTGCATTTTTCCCAACACGTGCAGGGCGTTCGTCAGGCATCATTGTACCGCGCTATGGACGAGACAATTTCAAGGGGTGGAATCTGGCGCAGGGCGGTTACTACTTTGCAATTAGCGATTACCTTGATGCGCGCATTGTAGGCGATATCGGTTTTCGTGGCAGTTGGCGTCTGGGCGGTGCATTGCGCTATGTCAAACGCTATGACTTCCAAGGTACAATTACAGCAGAATTCGAGCGCCAACTCTTCAACGAAGCTATTGACCCAGATTTTAGGCAAAACGACGTGTGGAACCTTGGCATTCAGCATACACAAAACTTTGACCCCACGATGTCGCTTTCGGCAAACCTGAATTTTGTAAACGGTAACCAATTTAGTTTGCAAACCTTTAACCCTCAGAATATCTTGAGCCAGCAAGCTACATCGAATGCTACATTCCAAAAGACCTTCGGCGAAAACGAACGCACAATAAACATCGGCTACCAACGCACACAGAACCTCAGAGAAACAAATCTCACCAATAGCGTAACACTCAGTTTCAATCAAATCCAATTTTTCCCATTTCGTCCAAGAAAAAGCACAGGCAGAGGATTCTTGGAACAAATCGGTCTTGCACCAAACCTGACAGTGAGCGGTAGCTACAACAACACGGATACGACATTTTCAGCGACCGCTAATGCAAGTACCCAGTTTGGCTTTAATGTGCAGCAAGAGATCGCGCCGGGGATTGCAATATACGCTCTCGACGAATGTGTCTGTCTCAGGACAATATCAAAATGCACAAAGTATCAGGCAGTTTAATCCTGACCGTGAAAAGTCGGGGGTGCAGATTCAATATCCGATTAACTTTTCGCTGGTCTTACCGCGCTACACTACAAGTTTCAACTTCGGCTTGGCACTCAATACAAACTTGGTCGATCGCACCATTACAAAGTTTGTCAATCCTGCAACACAGCGTGATACCACCGTGGAGATACGCGGCTTTACAGGCTTTACGACCTACTCATTGTCTGCCGGTGTCAGTTCACGGCTCTTCGGTATACTCTTTACGCCGTTTCTTGAAGACTTCATTGGCTTAAAGGCGATTCGGCACACCGTGCAGCCGAATATCTCATTTGTCTTTAGCCCCGATTTTCAGCGCCCAGAATTCGGTAACTTTGGCACATTTATCAATGCGCAAGGACAAGAGCAGCGGTTTAATCGATATGAACGCTCACTCTTTAGCAGCGTGCCGGGCATCAGTCAATCCATCAACATTAGCTTGCAAAACATTTTTGAAATCAAGGTTGCAGTGCTGGACACCACGAAAGCCATTGATGACCCAGCACGCAATGAAATGGTGGTGCAAGCCCTAAACTTAGGCTTAAGCACTGGTTACAACTTTGCAGCACCTGAATTTAATCTTGCACCACTTTCACTTAACGCACAGAGTAATACACTGGCACCCTTACTCTCACTAAACGCCACAGCAGCATTTGATTTTTATAGTTATGATGAGCAGACGGGGCAGCGTGTCAATCGATTCTTGTGGAACGATGGCAAGGGCTTTCTTCGCCTAACGCAGGCTTCGTTACAATTCTCAACGAGCTTAGCAGGGCAGCGTCAGCAAAATCCTGAACGGCAAACCTTTGCAGATACCACGCAGCCGCAACTGCAAAACGCCAGTGCAACCATCTTGCCAAACGATTTAGGCGGGCTAGCACTCGGACGCAATGTCGACTACGATATTCCTTGGAACTTGTCGCTGAATGTGAATCTGACCGCCTCGCAGTTTAATGCAATTCAACCACTTGAACTGGATGCAACACTGAGCGGACAACTTGCCATTACGCCAACACCAAATTGGAAAGTCAGTGCCACAGCATCCTATTCAGTGCGCGAACGCCGCTTCCTTGCCCCACAAATCCAAATCAATCGTGATTTTCATTGCTGGGAACTTAGTGCAAACTGGATACCGATTGGACAGTTTTCAAGCATCTTTTTGCAAATCAATATCAAGGCACCACAGCTGCGCGACATTCGCATTGAACGGCGTGACACGCCGCAGAACATCTTCTTTTCACCCTAATGTGGTCGTATTCATGCCTATAGCGCAAGCCTACAATGAAGATGCGCTTGCAAAGTGTATTTTTGCATCGGTCAATCTAACTTGTAACTCTTATGAAGCCAGAACTGCTCGAAACGTTTGAGAATAAATTCCCTGACCGTGATTACACGATTGAAATTGTCAATCCTGAGTTTACATCCGTCTGTCCCAAGACTGGCTTGCCAGACTTTGGCACAGTTACCATTCGCTATGTGCCCGATAAAGTCTGTGTGGAGTTGAAGTCGCTCAAATACTACTTTCTCGAATACCGTAATGCTGGGATTTTCTATGAGAATGTAACCAACACGATTTTGGATCACTTGCAGGCGGTGTTAAAACCACGAGAGATTACGGTGATCACCGAATGGAAAGCCCGTGGCGGTATCACAGAAAAAGTAACAGCGGAATACAAAGGTAAGCCACAGCGCACGCGTACAGGCTTTGTGGTCGAGAGCCGTTCGCAGGATTAAGTGATGTATTCACCGATTTTTCTTTCGAACTCCATCACGCTCTCGCGTAGGCGTAAAGTTTCTTCATAAGAAAATTCGTATCGAATGTTGCCTTTGTAAAGGCAGCCAATTCTATCCGAGAGCATGATGATTTCTTCGAGTTCCGCAGAAATGAGCAAAATGGCAACGCCTTGCGAACGCACGTCCAAAATCCGTTGATGAATAAACTCAATGGCGCCGATGTCGACGCCGCGCGTGGGCTGCGCCAAAATGAGCAGTTTGAGATTTGGACGCGAAAGTTCACGTGCCGATACCACTTTTTGCTGATTGCCGCCTGAGAGATTCTCAATGCGCTCACTGGGCGAAATTCCTCTAGCAGAACGCACATCAAACTTTTGAATCATCTCATGGCAGAAGGCGTGAAGGGCATCGAGCCTAAACCCGAAGCGTGCTGAGAAACTCGGCTCATGGTGCCGTCCAAACACAAGATTCTCTGCAATCGTGTAAGAGGGTACAACCGCATAGCGTAGCCGATCTTCTGGTACATGTGAGACTCCAAGTTGCGCAATTTCTCGTGGCGTTTTGTCTAAGAGTGAGATGCCCGAGAGCAAAATCTCACCAGAGACACGCGCGCCCTCATCAATCATGCCCCAGAGAGTTTTGAGCAATTCGGATTGTCCATTGCCTTCAACACCAGCAATGCCATAGATTTCACCAGCCGCAATAGAAAACGATAACTGATCCAAACGCCGAACGCCCTTTGCATCAATGTAGGTAAGAGCATGCACATTCAAGACTGTATCGTTGGTCGCAGTGGCGGACTTGGAGAGACTAAACAGCACATCTTTGCCAACCATCAAGCGTGCAAGTGCGTGTTTGTCAGTCTCTTTGGTCGGAAGTGTCTTAACAAGCTCACCTTGTCGCATCACGCTTACATAGTCAGAGAAACTGAGAACTTCATCGAGTTTATGTGTAATGACGAGTATAGTGTTCCCTTTTGCAGCCAGCGCTTTGAGTGTAGAGAAAAGTTGCTGCACTTCGAGTGGCGTGAGCACGGCAGTAGGTTCATCGAGAATCAGAATGCGGGCATTGCGGTAGAGCAACTTCAAAATTTCAACGCGCTGTTCTTCACCGACAGAGAGAGAACTGACCAGTGCATCGGGCTCGACGAAGAGACCAAACTGGCTTGAGAGGGAGCGCAGCGTCTGGCGTGCTGTTGCAACATCGAGTCGAAGCTTATGCACAGGCTCACTGCCAAGAATGACATTTTCGAGGACGCTCAGCGTGGGCACCAGCATAAAATGTTGATGCACCATACCCACGCCCAATCGAATGGCATCGGCAGGTGAGCGTAAAATGGCGCGCTGCCCATCAATGAAAATCTCACCTTCATCAGGCAGATACATTCCGTAAAGAATTTTCATCAAGGTAGATTTGCCCGCACCATTCTCGCCAACAATAGCATGAATCGAGCCATGCTCAACCGTGAGCGAAACATGCTTATTGGCATAAAACTCACCGAACTTCTTCGAAATGTGCTTCAATTCTACAGCGGCTGACATCTTTTTGGTGTAAATGATGTGTTAAAAACAGTTGCTTCTTGCAAAAAGAAAAAAAATGTAAGTTTGCTACGATCCATTTTTTAACCTCAAAGCAGTATCGGAGGATTTGATGCGATTTAGCCACCACCTTTTTACCTGCACAAATACCGCAACCTGTGCTCAGTATGGCAGTGAAGAGATTCAGCAATATCTCAAAGCGCGATTGAAAGAACTTAAGCTGCACCGCGAGATTCGCGCTAACAAATCTGGTTGCCTTGATGCCTGCGGGTTCAGTCCAGTAACCGTCATCTATCCTGAAGGCATTTGGTATCGAATTACCACCGTCGAAGAAGCCGAAGAAATTTTGCGTCAGCACATTCTGGGCGGCAAACCAGTCGAACGCTTGATGGTACGAGACCTCAATCCACATTACAACTTCAGCAAAGAGCATACAACATCGGCAAGTGGCTCATAATCTGCAGGACAAGCTGGTTGAATCACACAGGCTCAATCGCATGGGGTTGGCTCAAAAATCTTGAAGCGCCAGATGCCTAATTTTTGCAATGCATATTGCATAGAAACGCCCAGCACACCAAAGCCGTAGGTGACACTGCGTCGAAAATTAATTGAAGACGCCTCAGCAAAATACTTGGTTGGGCATGTGACTTCTGCAATTTGAAAGCCTGCCCAGAAAATTTGGGCTACCATTTGATTGTCAAAAATAAAATCGTCTGAATTGGCGTGATAGTTGACTTTGAGCAGCACTTCACGAGAAAAAGCACGGTAGCCAGTGTGGTACTCCGATAGCTTTTGATTCATAAGCAGATTTTGAACCAGTGTCAAAAAGCGATTGGCAACATACTTGTAGAGTGGCATACCGCCCGTAAGTGCGCCTTTGCCTAAAATGCGAGAACCGAAGACCACAGGATAAAGCCCGCTGGCAATGATATGTGCCATGGGCGCAATAAGTTTCGGCGTGTACTGGTAATCAGGATGAAGCATAATCACCACATCTGCACCGAGCGAAAGCGCTTTGTCGTAGCACGTTTTCTGATTGCCACCGTATCCACGATTGCGTTCATGGCGAATGATATGACGAATCCCCAAACGACGAGCAACTTCAAGCGTTTCATCTTTGCTGGCATCATCAACCAAAATCACATCATCGACAATATCGGTTGGGATTTCACGGTAGGTTTGCTCTAAGGTACGCGCGGCATTATATGCTGGCAGAACCACGACAATTTTCTTGCCCTGAATCATGTCATAAAAGCCAGTTACATCGTTTCAAGATAGCTTTTTGCATTGTAAATTACCTGCTGTGTATAGAATCTGAAAGGTCTTCAATCTACAAGGTCTAAACAGCTCTGCATCAAAAGACCCTGCTGTGGGTTTCTATGACGAAAAACTATGAAGCCGATTTACTACTTTGCTGCTGCTGGACTTTCTATTGTGCTCTCAATTTACATGTTTGTCTTCGGTACGAGTCCAAATCATGAAGCGGTTGGTGTATTCATTGGATTATGGGCACCGACCATCATTGGGATCGGTATCTACAACGAGCTCATCAACATCTACGAAGAACTCTTGGTGCAGCGGCGCGAACGCGAAAAAGAAAGAGAACGCGAATACGAAAAAGTAAAAAAGTAATTGCGCAATGCTCATCCATACTTTCTCTCATCTCAAAAGACCCGAATAGTCACATATCGGCTAGGATTTCTGCGTAGGTCATTGAGCAGTGAATCCAGTGCTGCAGCTGTGCTGTTGAGATTTTTGTAAAGTGCTGCATCGCCAGTGAGTTTGCCGAGTGTGCTATTGGGATTGTCCAGCCGAGAAATTAAGGTGTCTAAGCGCTGCGTAACAGCATTGAGATTGTGATAAAACGAATCATCGACAAGAAATTTGCCTAATGTGCCATCACCTTTTTTAAGTGAAAGTGAAATGTCATTGAGGTTGCGTGTGATATTCTCTACATTGCCTGCAAGAGCACGGTCGTTGAGCAAGCGCGGCACCAGACCATTGCCTTGTGTAAGTGATGCTGTAGCACGCTCCAGATTCGACACTGTGTGATTTAGTCGCTGCAAGAGCTCATCAGACGTGAGCAGCTGACCCAGTGTGCCTTCTCCACGGTTGATTTTGGAGAGCAGTACGCTGACGCTATCAATCGTGTGTGAGACAGAGCCCAGCACAGTTTCCAACCCCATTGAGGCTTCATATTCCAAATAACTCCCTGCAGGAAGCGGTTTGCCATGCCCGGGTACAACAGCAACAAGTTTATCGCCTAAAACACCGCGTCCTGTAATCGTTGCCCGCGAGCCTTCACGAAAGAGATAGGCGTATTCTTGGTTGATGAGCAAAGTAACCTCGACGCCGATAGTTGTATCGTTAGGCGAGGCAAAGTCGAGCGCCAAGACTGTGCCAACTTTTTTGCCTGCAACCGAGACAAGGTTGTTTTCAGCCAGTCCACCAATATCTGGCACGAAAAGTTTGTAAGTAACTTTCTTCGAGAGTGCACTGGTATTTTTACCAATTACAAGTGCCAGCACAGCCATAACGGCAACACCAAGCGTGAACAAAATGCCCGTGCGCAGGTTGCGCCACTGGACTCTGTCTGAAGTGAAAGTGTTAGCTACTGTTTCTGCCATGGAAAGATGATAATGATTGAGTGCATGTGCCTACACTTCGGCATTTGCAAGAAACGACATAATAAACGGATGCGAAACGTCTTGCATCTTTTCAGGAGTACCGCAATAGATGATTTCGCCGCCGTAAAGCACGGCAACTTTATCGGCGACACCAAAGACATCGCTAATGATGTGTGTAACCATCACAGCGCCAAGTCCAATTTCTTCTTTCAAGCGTTTAATGAAATCGAGAATCTTTTTTGAACTGATAGGATCCAGACCAGCGGTTGGCTCATCAAGCAAGATAAATTCGGGATGAAAGATAAGTGCACGACCAATCGCCACACGCTTCTTCATTCCGCCCGATAAATGTTCAGGCAAAGCGTGCTCGTAGCTTCCAATCCAGCAAATTTGATTTGCTCTTTGATGCGGCGTTGTACTTCCTCTTCCGGCAATTTTAAATTCTCGCGCAGAAAAAAACCTAAGTTTTCACTGACGGTCATAGAGTCAAAAAGCGCATTGCCCTGAAAGACAATCCCCATTTTTTGACGAATTGGAAAAAGCTGCTTTTCCGTAAAGCGACTAATTTCCACACCATCGACATAAATCTCGCCTGATGTGGGTTTGATTAAGCCTAACATCAATTTGATAATCGTGCTTTTGCCGACACCCGAAGGACCGAGAATCATATGAATCACGCGGTCTTCAAAAGTAAGAGAAATGTTCTTGAGAATTTCCCGTGAGCCGTATCGGAGAGAGACATTGCGAAATTCAATCATAGAATTTCAAAGACAAGTTTTGAGATGTAGAAATTAAATACCATCACCAGACCACAAGAGACCACAATCCCTTTAATCGTTGAATTGCCAACACCAACGGTGCCGCCTGTAGCTGAAAACCCGTTGAAGCAGGTAACCAGCGTCATCAAAATTGCAAAGACAGGTGGCTTAAGAAAGCCGACATAAAAATCTTTTGGCACGAGATAGCTCATCACAGGATTCCAGTAAAATGCGGGGTCTAAACTGTGATAGCCAATTGCCATAAATGCGCCAGCAAGCAATCCTGCCGCATCGCAGAGCGCAGTAAGCGGCGGAAACATAATCAGCGCTGCAACAAGGCGCGGCACCACAAGTTTAGCAATCGGGTCTGTGCCAAACGCACGCAGTGCATCGATCTGTTCAGAAATTTTCATAGCGCCAAGTTCTGAGCCATTGCGTGCCCCAACACGCGCTGAGAGCATAATGCCTGTCAGCAATGGTCCTAACTCGCGAATAATTGAGAAAGCTGTTGTGCGCCCAATCAAACCTTTTGCGCCAAATTCTGTGAGAATATTGCCAATCTCAAAGGTCAGTAATCCACCAATCGAGACGGCGCTAACCAATACAATCAGCAGCGACTCGGTACCACTGACATACATTTGATAAGTAACATCTTTCCAATAGCGTCGAGTAGCCCCAAGTGCACCAAATGTGCGCATAGAAAACTCGAAGAACTCCTGCATGGTGAGGAAAAACGCTTTGAGCCGAGCATTGAGTCGTTCAGCATAAGATGGCAAGGTGTTTTGCATTGCGTTCAAGCCTTTAGAATCATGCGAAAATACAGATTTCTAAGCGCTAACTAAATCTTGTCGGAAGTAGTGCCGAGCATGCTATCAAGCAGAGCGTTGACGCAGTTCTTCAGCTCGCACCATAGCCACAACAAAAATGCCCGCAGTGTCTACACGCAAAATCGTTTTGCCAAGAGAAATCTCAATAAAGCCTGCACGATGCGCTGCCTCAACTTCTTCTGGTGTAAAGCCACCTTCGCTACCAATTACAAACAACACACCTTTACCTGCAAACTCTATTTGAATTTTTTGACGCGAAAATTCATAAGGTAACACCCGCAACTCATCTGTGCGCTTCAACACTTCTTCAAAAGGCGTAATCATGTGTAGCTTCGGAATCCGATAACGCTGCGATTGCTTCGTTGCTGCAAGCAAAATATTGCGCCAACGCTTCAGTTTGCTGGGGTACTGCTCCGGTTTGGGACGCGCAACTGTGCGCGCTGTAAGCATCGGAATAATCTCGCTGACGCCAAGTTCAGTGGCTTTCTCCAAAAAATTCTCAAACCGATCATTTGTTTTGGTCAGCGAAATTGCAACCGCAATATGCGACAGAGGCGGCGGCTCAACTTCAACATGTTCAATCTTGGCACTTAGCGAAAATTTCGTAAGGGCAGTAATACGCGTCGTGTAAAGCTGACCTTCGCCATCAATACAGTAGAGCACATCTCCGACTTTTTTACGAAGCACATGACTTGCATGATGAAACTCATCGCCAATAAGCGTGAGCGTATCAGATGAAATTTGCTCAGGCGGCGCATAAAATAAATCCATGGACGCTGTGAGTAGATTAACTCAAGGTTTTGCCTAAATGTTACAAAACTTTTCTAAAAACTATCCAGCGGTTACAGCCAGTGTTGCAATCGTGAGGTGTGCAAGACCAGCGTCAGCAAGCGCACGGGCACACGAGAGCATGGTAGCGCCAGTTGTAAAAACATCATCAATGAGCAAAAGACGCTTGTGAGTAAGAGCCATGGTTGCGCGGAAAACCCCCTTCATATTAGCTTCACGCTCAGAAAGATCTAAGCCTGTTTGCGTGCTAGTGTATCGCGTTCGCTCCACACAAGAAAGCAATGGCAAATGCATCACATCAGCAACCCCTGCCGCAAGCCGCTCGGCTTGATTATATCCTCGCTCAATGTATTTGAGCCGATGCAGTGGCATGAAAGTTACCGCATCAAAGTGAACATGAGGGCGTTCTGTCAAAATTTTATGACCGAGTTTTCTGCCATATTCCACAGCAACTTGCGGCAAGCTGTCATATTTGAACGCATGAATGACAGCTTGAATCTTACCCTCTTTGTAGAAGCGATAGAGCGAAATGGCATCTTGAATCACCGTTTGTGCGGGAAAATTCTTGTGCAGGCGACGCAACATCTCATCAGTGGATTCATTGGGAAGGCTGAAGATGTCAAAATCACGTTCGCAGTCAGCACAAACAAATTTTTCATCGGCAGCAAGCAAGCGACTTTCGCAAACTAAACATAGACGTGGGTAAAAAAGATGAAGTGCAGCATCAAGTGTCGTTTTGAGCGAAGAGAACATCGCAAATCCTATGTTGAATCTGGCAAGTAATTAGCGATAAAGAGCAAAAGTAGCAAACATGAGGAAAATATGCGCCGCAAAAAGTGATAAAAAAAGTAACACAGATAAAGATGAGAAAAGCTGAAAACGAATGGGTGAGCCGCTACCCATTGAGCGGCTCACCCGAGCCTACTTACAAGGAACAGGTTTTTACTTACTATGGGGTAAAACCTAAAACAACTTAGTAAGGCAAAAACGTTCCGATGATAAATCCTAAGATCATCAAAGCGCCAAACTTAGCATGCAGTTGCGCCGCACGCGCTACAATCATCGGGTCAACATTTGGCTGTGTCATGGCAGAAACTTCCTGCGAGAGCTTGATTGCCGAAGGTAGAGCCAACAGCGTCAGCAGCGAAAACCAAGTGAGCTTTGCAAAGGCAATCATCACGCCAACGCTAAGAAATGCCCCAAAGCACAAGACATAGTGAAACTTCTTTGCACTCTTTTCCCCAAGCCAGATTGCCAAAGTGGAAATCTGCGCTTTCTTATCAGCAGGAATATCGCGCAAGTTGTTGATGTGCAAAATGTCATCGACAAGCAAGCCAATCGGAATCGAGTAAATGATGGGTAGCCACGAAAAGGACTTGGTTTGCACATAATATGCGCCGAAAACCATGAGCATTGCAAAAGAAAGAACAACTTGCAAGTCGCCAAGCCCACGGTATTTAAGCGAGAGCGGTGGTGCGGTATAGAAGTACGCTGAGAGTGCGCCGAAGACAATCAAGTAAATCAGCACATCAGCTTTTGGACCTGCTTCAAAGATGAAATAGGCACCAATGGCTGCGGCGATCACAAAGGCAACAATCGTGGCGTTACGAACCTGTTCAGGCGTCAGGGCACCTTGCACGAGAATGTTCATCGCCCCAAAGTTATCCTTGTTATCGAGCCCAGTCTTATAGTCAAAGTAATCATTGACCAAGTTCGTTACGCTGTGAATGGCGACACAGCCAATGATGCACAAAATGAAATTGACAATGCTAAAGTCGAACTCAACAAGTCCCCTCGAGCGCATCCACAGCGCAATGACACCACCCATAATTGCAGGGATAACAGATGCGCTAAAAGAATAGGGTCGCAAGGCTATCCACCAAGTTTGCGCTGCAACCGGCTTTGCATCTTGAACAGATGATGTATTCATAGAGAAAAGAGATAGAGTTATTGAATAAAGATGGCAATTGCGTAACCAATAATCATTGCTAAACTGCCAAGCGTCACGACACCAATGGCTTGCGACATGGCAGGCTGGTACTGTGAAAGGTCGCTGTAATGCTGCGCAAGTTTAAGCATTTTGAGCGACATCGGCAGCGTGAGCAAAATGAGCAGACAAGAAAGAGGCAGCATGCCGAATACAACACAAGCTATTGGGAAAAGATAAGCAAGGATTGTAACGACAGTGAGCACTTTCACAGCTGTGGCTTGTCCTAACTTTACAGGCATCGTGAATTTTTTGTTCTTGACATCGTCATCATGGTCAAAGATGTTGCTCACGATACCGACATTCATCACGAAAATGCCGATGGGCACCGCTGCAAGAATCGGCGACCAATTAAACGACTGCGTCAGAACAAAATAGACGCCGAAGACGACCATAGGTCCGAACGCTAAAAAGAGCGAGGTTTCACCTAAGCCACGAAAGTTAAGGCGAACAGGCGGTGAGGTATAAAAGAGCACAATAAACGCACCAACTGCTGTGAGAATCAAGACAGGTGCGCCAACGTGCAGCAAAATGTAAAGACCAGCAGCCAGTGCAAGTGCAAGGCAGAGTAAAAACGCCAGCAGAACTTGATTAGCGCTAATGATGCCGCGCACGAGAGGGCTGTCGTGAAATTGTTGGTCTTTGTTGGCGAAGTTACCATTCTTGTAATCAAAGTAATCGTCAATGAAATCCGCTGCCGTGTGGGCGAAAATGATACCAAGAAAGGCAAGCAGAAAAATTGTCCAGTCAAATGCGCCGTGAGCGTAGGCAATCACACCGCCGAGAATAGCAGGCAGCGCGCTGGTCACAAGAAAGGGCGCACGTGCGGCTTTAATCCAAATGCCAATCCACTCACCAAGTGAAAATTGTTTTACCGTGGTACTCATAAGTCTTTACCTTCTGAATTGAGGAAAGAAGTTTCTAAAAAGAAGTTGTTAGGTCATAATAAAGCCGATGCTAACCAGCACGCCGAAGGTGATAAGCACAGCAATTGAGCGCACTGTTGCCCAGAGGTATTCATGCACTTCGCTGCGCTGACCTTCGACCGTGCGAACAACAGAAATCGCAAACGGAATAGAGAGCAGACCAAGGAGTGTCAGCATAGGTAAAATTTGCATGGCTACGCCTGCAATCAAGACAAGGTAGCCAGCCATGAGGAGCGATTTGATAACGCTGTTATTAAGTTTAATAACAAAAGAGCGACCTGCTTCCTCACGCAGTTCATAGCGCGCACCTTTGAGATACGCAACAACCGTAACAAAGCAGGCGACAGGCAACGACATCACCAAAGGTACAAGATTGAAGCTCGGATGAAGAGCGTAATAGACTCCCATCATAGAAAGCGGTCCAAAAGTGATGAAAATGACGACCTCTTTGTAGCCACGAAGCATCAGCGGTGTAAAGAAAATCGCAACCAAACCGCCCAAGAGTGCAAAGAGCAAAATTTCGTAGCCAATTTTATATGTGAAGTATATTCCAATCAAAGCATCAAGTACCAGACACAAAATGCCGGCGACGAGAGTCTGTTCATCTTTGAAAAGGTTATCGGCAAAGAAAGGACGCCAGCCAGCGAAAATTTTGGTATGCGCATCGCGCTGGTCGGTGTGGAAATTTGTGCCGTAGTAGTAGAGATAATCGCCGCCAGCTTGTCCGATAAAGAGACCCAGCGCAAGAAGCAGAAAGTGAAATGTCTCAAAATACCCTTGATGATAAGCGATGGCGCCCGTCACAATAGCAGGAATTATGGAGGCGCTGAAAAGCAAGACTTTGATGATGCGAATGGCTTTTTCTCTCTGAGGAGAAAGCGCAAATTGCGGCTCAGCTGCACTGCTGGTTTGTGCACCGGCAAGTGAAGTAGCCGATGGCTCTAAGGCGATGTTACTGTTTGGCATGTAGACTCCAAAAAAAGCGTTAGAAGTAAAAGCAGTTAAGCTATGACAGGTGCGGTAAGGAACTTCGACCGACCCGTCAGTCGGCTCTAAGAACAGGAGGAGAATAAAATTCGTTCATTCGTATATCTTTTTTGACACAAACTTTTGAAATCATTTTCTGTACAAATGATACAACGACAGACTTTGCTTGATGCAATCGTATCACAATCTCTTCAACACGCAAGGTTGCTGTTCGCTATAATCGCTATAAGTATCTGTCTTCACTTAAGCCTATCGCAAGAAGTGTGGGCGCAAACTGCACTGCCTGATGCCTTCAAGTGTGCGCGCCTGAAATACTCAGGTGGTGGCGATTGGTATAACGATCCTTCCGCTGTGCCAAATCTTATGAAGTTTATCCGCGAAAGAGTAGGTGTGCTAGCGCCGCTCAAGGAAGAAATCGTTGAGGCTTCAAGCCCAGCGATATTTCAATACTCTTTCGTCTTTATGACTGGACACGGCAACGTGCGCTTTACCGAAGCAGAGCTTGAAAACATTCGTAACTATCTCAAATCAGGCGGATTCATTTACGCTGATGATGATTACGGAATGGACAAAAGTTTTCGACGTGAAGTCAAGCGAATTTTTCCGGGTACAGACCTCGTAGAATTGCCATACACGCATCCGATTTATCACATCTATTACAAGTTCCCAAACGGCTTACCCAAAACGCATGAACATGACAACAAGCCGCCGCAAGCCTTTGGACTCTTCTACAATGGCAGGTTGGTGCTGCTCTACACATACGAATCCAATCCAAGTGATGGCTGGGCAAATCCTGATGTGCATAACGATCCGCCTGAAAAACGCGAAGAAGCCTTAAAATTCGGTACAAACATCGTACTCTACGCAATCAGTAACTGACGCTTTGCCTTTACGAAACTTTGAGATCTGACATGTCAAGCGCTTCGCTGCTGCTGTGCAATGTGCAGATTGTGCATCCGAGTGGTACGCTAACAGCATATCGTGCGCTGGAAATTCAGTCAGGAAAAATCGTGCGTTTCTTTGTAGAGCCTGAACCAAAGCAGGTTAAAACAGCACATTGCCTTGATGCCAAAGGCAGTTTGCTGCTGCCTTCGTTCTGCGATAGCCACACGCATTTTTCAGAATACGGACTCCAACTGACGCAACTGAACTTGTCTGGACTTTCATTGCCCGAAGCCTTAGAGAAAATTCGCAAAAAGGCAGAACAAACTCCGAAAGGCAGATGGATTACAGGTAGTGGTTGGACGCGCCATGCGTTTGGCGCGTTCCCAACTGCCCAGCTGCTTGATGAAATTTCAACTGAACATTTCATTGCGCTGCGCAGTGCGGATTGGCATGCAGCATGGTGCAATTCACCCGTTTTGGAGAAACTTCATCCGAACGAATTTTCCGCAGAAGAATTGCCCAGAGAGGAGTGCGGACGATTCAAAAGTGTGGCGTTTGAGCGTGCTGCAAAAAAAGCTATGGCATTAGTGCAAATTTCAGCCAAAGAGCGGCAAGCGGCAATTGAGCTAGCACAAAAAGAATTCTTCAAACTCGGCATCACTGAAACAGTGACGATGGAAGATGCAAGTGCGCTGACGGACTACCATGCTTTAGAGCGCAAGCTCAAACTGCGCGTGCGTGTTGTGGTCTATCTTGAATCACTTGATGCTGCAAAAAATTTTATGCCGCACATCCTGATAGCGGCACAACACTCGAGGCAGCAAAACTTTTTCTCGATGGCTCGCTGGGCTCTGAGACATGCTCTATGCTTGAGCCTTTTGAAGGGCAGCACTTGTCGGGCATGGATTTTTACGCTGATGCGGATCTGGTTAAACTCTTCAAGCTCATTGAGCGTGAAGGGCTTTCAATTTCGGTTCATGCTATTGGCGATAAAGCGGTGCGTCGTGCTCTGAATGCGTTTGAAGAGCTGCATGCTTTGCAGAATTCTCATAGAGCAAAACGGTTAGCACATCGCATTGAGCATGCTCAAACCATTCACGATAGCGATGTAGGGCGCTTTGCAGCGCTTGGTGTTGTGGCATCCATGCAACCGGTTCATATTCGCGCCGATATTGCACCAGCACAAAGACTATTGGGGACACGCACCGATCGACTCTACCGATTTCAATCGTTGTGCGCCTGTGGTGCGACACTCATCTTCGGCAGTGATGCGCCTGTTGAGACGCCAAATGTACTTGAGGGATTGCGCTATGCCGTAGCAAGATGTGATGTACAAGGTCAAGTGTGGCATGCACAAGAGCGGCTTGCACTTCAAGATGCACTTAAAGCCTACACGAGCACGCCACGAGAGATAATCGGTGCGTGTCGTGGTGTGCTTCAAGTCGGCAGCGAGGCTGACTTGGTGCTGCTCTCTGAAAATATCTTTCAAATGCCTGCGCAAAGCCTGACACAAACGCAAGTTTTAGCAACTATCTTGGATGGTGAAGTCGTCCATTCAATTTTGTAAATTCGACCTTCGAAATTGAAACCACACACTTGTGAAGCCATACATTCGAATTGCGTCTGGACAGGGGTTTTGGGGAGATTTGCAGCGTGCACCACTCGATCAAGTTCGGCTCTCCAAGGGCGACACCGCCATTGATTACATGATGCTCGACTACCTTGCCGAAGTAACAATGAGCATCATGCAAAAGCAGCGTCAGAAAGACCCAACGCTGGGCTATGCACGCGATTTCCCTGACTTACTTGCACAAATTTTGCCTGAGCTTTTGGAAAAAAACATCAAAGTGATCACCAATGCAGGCGGTGTAAATCCGCTGGCATGCCGTGATAAGGTTTTTGAAGTAGCAAAGAAGCTTGGTATCAAGGGGTTAAAAGTTGGGGTAGTGATGGGTGATGATATTATGGATAGGCTTGATGCACTGCTAGCTTCGGGCGAGGAGTTGCGCAACATGGAAACTGGCGAGCCACTTTCTGCGATTCGAGACCGAGTGCTTAGTGCAAATGTCTATTTTGGTGCGCAGCCGATTGCACAGGCGTTGTGCCAAGACGCGCAGATTGTGATAACAGGTCGCTGCACAGACACGGGACTGACACTTGCACCGATGATATACGAGTTTGGTTGGAAAGAAACCGACTGGGATTTGCTGGCAGCAGGCACCGTAGCAGGACACATTTTGGAATGTGGTGCACAAGCCAGTGGCGGCAATTTTCTTGGCGACTGGGAAAGTGTGCCAAACCTTGAAAACATTGGTTTCCCTATTGCAGAAATGCATGCCGATGGCACATGTTTCATTATGAAGCATGAGGGTACAGGTGGACTAATCAATCAAGCCGTAATTAAAGAACAGCTATGCTATGAGATTGGTAATCCTGCTGAATACATCACGCCCGATGGTGTTGCCGATTTCACAACGATTCACTTGGAAGATGCCGGCAAAGATCGTGTCAAGGTCTTTGGTGTGAAAGGCAAACCTGCAACAGCGTTTTACAAGGTCTCAATATCTTATGCTGATGGTTGGGTAGCCTTTGGCAGTTTGACCTACGCGTTTCCGGATGCGCTCAAAAAAGCAAAACGTGCCGATGAGATTCTGCGTGCGAGGTTGAAAAATTTGGGGTTAGTGTTTGATGAAATTCATACGGAGTTTGTCGGTGCAAATGCCTGTCATCAACATTTAGAGTCGCTGGAGCATGTCAATGAAGTGCAATTGCGCGTCGGGGTGCGTAGCCACGATAAAAAAGCTGTCGAACGGTTTGGCTACGAAATTGCGCCATTGATTCTGACAGGTCCGCCAAGCGTAACAGGCTTTGCAGGCGGTCGTCCAAAGCCGTCAGAGGTGATTGCTTATTTCCCAGCGCTAATTGACAAGAGCAAAATTGCACCGCAGGTCGTCGTAGAAGAGATTTAAGAAAAACTTTTTTTGTCAATTTAGACTTCGAAAACATGCAAATACCCAGAAACCCAACTCAACATATGCTCAAGAAATCTGTTTGCCTGCTCTACCTTTGGCTGTTGACAACGGCGACGACGTTCGCGCAGCAAGGTAAGTTGATTGGTCGTGTAACGGATGATGGTGGCAATCCATTGCCAGCCGTTTTAGTAGCAGTTTCAGGCGCATCGGCAACTGAAGCGGCGTTCTCTAACGCACAAGGCTACTATGTCTTTCTCAATATCCCGCCCGGAGAATACAGTATCAAAGCAAGCAAGAAAGGGTTAGCAAATTGGAAAGGGCAAGTAAATGTGAGCGCTGGTACGACCAATCGGCTCGATATTCGCATTGGCAGTGATGAAAAACAGGTTGCTGCAGCGCAGCCAAAGAAAGAGACATCAAAACCAACTGAACCTAAACTAGCTGACACGAAACCCACAGAACCTAGGCGCTCTGAGCAAAAGCCCACAGAAAAGCCTGAAGAATCTAAACCGACTCAGCCAGCTGTAGCTGAAAAGTCAGAAGATGAAAAAGCTGCAGAGCAAGCCGTTCAAGCAGCATCTCAGTTGCTCTCCGATGCAGATGTTTCTGCATTAGAATCAATGTCGCCTGCAGAGGTCGTGGGAGGAATTGCGTCAGTCTATAAAAAACTTGAAGTATCCAGATTTTGCACGTCGGCAAAAATTGCAAGGACAGGTAGTTGCAAAAGTCTATATCGACAGTGAAGGCAATGTGGCAAAAATTCAATTGCTGAAAACGGCTCACGAGGTCTTTAATGAAGAAGTCTTCCGCACACTGACCGAAGAAGTAACCTACAAACCGGCTACAATGAACGGCAAACCTGTCTCAAGCTCACTGATTGTGCCTGTAAAGTTTGAGCTAAAGTAATGTAGTTAGGTTAAGATGATATGATGGTCGCACAAGGTGCAAGATATCAACGTCTTGTGTACAAAGGTTAAAAAGTGGCTTTCTCATGCCTGTCTTTCTAACTTGCTTCTTTGAAAAAGATACTCGAGGCACAGTATTCGGAATGAACCCTGACAACAAAATAAAATCAAGTAGCCCAACACATGAAGCGATACGAATCAAGGGGCGACAAAGCCACGCGCGCGGGGTTTGGCGAAGCACTCCTAGAAATTGGTAGCCAAGATGACCGTATCGTGGCACTATGTGCCGACCTTACGGAATCATTGCAAATGAAAAAGTTTGAAAAAGCCTTCCCACATCGCTTCTTCAATACAGGTATTGCCGAAGCTAACATGATTTCCATTGGTGCAGGACTTGCACTTGCAGGCAAGATTCCCTTCGTGGGCACCTTTGCCAATTTTGCAGCAGGACGCAGTTTCGACCAAATTCGTCAGTCGGTCTGCTACTCCGAAATGAATGTCAAAATTTGTGCTTCGCACTCTGGTCTGACACTCGGCGAAGATGGTGCAACACACCAAATTCTCGAAGATATTGCACTGATGCGCTCACTGCCAAATATGACCGTGGTTGTCCCCTGCGATTATAGCGAAACGAAACGCGCTGTGCATGCCATTGCACGGTACAAAGGTCCCGTATATCTGCGATTTAGCCGACCGGCTTTACCTGATTTTTCAACTGAAGACAAGCCATTTGAACTGGGCAAGGCAATTGAGCTCTGCGAAGGTAGTGATGTTACGATTATTGCTTGTGGCGTCATGGTCTGGCGCGCACTGCAGGCAGCCGAACAACTTGAAGCAGAAGGTATCTCGGCACGTGTGCTCAACATGCACACCATTAAACCGCTCGATGAATCAGCAATTCTCAAAGCGGCAAGAGAGACAGGTGCAATTGTAACTGCCGAAGAACACCAAATCAATGGCGGACTGGGTGATGCTGTGGCAAACGTGGTGGTGCGTCATTTCCCGGCGCCCGTCGAAATGGTAGCCGTGATGGATAGCTTTGGCGAGTCGGGCACACATCTGCAACTGCTGGAAAAATACGGTCTGACAGCCGAACGCATCGTTGAAAAAGTAAAGTCTGCTTTGAAACGCAAAGCGATGGCGGCGTTATGATGGCTATTCTCAAGTATCTATGGACATTTCCTTCTACGCTGTTAGGGCTGACGTTTGTGCCGCTTGCATACTGTTCAGGTGGCGGCGCACAAGTGGTGCAAGGCGCGCTCGAAGTCCATGGCGGTCTGGTATCTGCTTGGCTAAAACTATGCCGTGCTAACGCCATGACAATTGGACATGTTATTTTAGGTCGCAACAAAGATGCACTTCAAGCCTCTCGCCAACATGAGCATGTCCATATCCGTCAGTATGAAGCGTGGGGGATATTTTTCATTCCGGCTTATTTATTATCATCGCTTGTGGCTTGGCTCTGTGCAAAACATCCATACTACGACAACCGCTTTGAGCAAGAAGCATTTGACAAGACGCACGATTAGGACACTTGGCACAGACAAAACTTTTGGAGAGCGCAAAAGATTATCGCATATTTTTATTGCCATTCAATTTGTAAAAAGGGAATCCTATGATCTCTATCAAAAAAATTCTCTGTCCTGTAGATTTCTCTGAAGTCTCTCACAATGCCATACGCTATGCGAAAGAATTTGCCTGTGCCATGAATGCAGAGATCATTCTTTTGCATGTGGTTGAACCGATTACGATGACAGCAGAAACCGTCCCGTATGTCTCTGAAGCCGAGTTAGAACGCAATGCCAAAGAGGAGTTGGCAGCAATTGCAAATAAAGAATGCCCGAGCACGCTAACAGTAAAGCAACTTGTCAAAATCGGCATTGCGCCAGATACGATTATCAAGGTAGCAGAGCAAGAGGATGCAGATATTTTGATTATGGGCTCGCATGGTAGAACGGGATTAACTCGACTGTTGTTAGGCAGTGTTACCGAAGCTGTGATGCGCCAAGCAAAACTTCCGATTCTCGTGGTCAAGCAAGAGGAAAAAGAGTTCGTAAAATAAGTTTTTCAAAAAACATAGCTCTGGCTAACCTGCGCTCAATGCTTCCGTTTTGCATTGAAGTAGCGCAAGTCTCTTCCGAAAGTGTAAGTCAAGACGTGATAGTCCTCAAGGTAACGTAAAACACATTCAAAAGTTTCTCATTTCAAGAAGATTAAATTTTGTGAAGTGCGTTGCAAGAATAGTTGCGCTGAATTACGTTATCGCAAAATTCCTTCAAGCTAAATCTCCAAATGAATAACCATGCACAGCATTCCTGTTTGGTCACTGACGCCATTTGTGCTGATGTTAGGTGCAATTGCTGTCTTTCCCTTGACCTTGAATCACTGGTGGGAGCACAACCGAAATAAACTCATTATTGCGATTGCGCTATCTGTGCCGATAGCGATTTGGCTTGTTGCTGCAGGTCATTGGCATGAATTAGAGCATGCCCTGATTTTTGACTATGTGCCTTTTGTGGTGCTCTTGGGTTCGCTGTTTGTGATTACAGGCGGCATTCGAGTAACGGGTGACATTGAAGCCAAACCCCTCATTAACACCACTTTTCTGGCAATTGGTGCCGTCCTTGCCTCGTTTATTGGCACGACTGGTGCAGCAACGCTGCTCATTCGTCCAGTTCTGCAAACCAACAAGGAGCGAATCTTCAAAGTCCATACCGTGCTGTTTTTCATTGGTGCAGTAGCTAACTGTGGAGGCTTACTGACGCCGCTGGGTGATCCGCCGCTCTTCATTCTTTATTTGCGTGGTGTCCCATTTGAGTGGTTCTTAGAGCTTTTGCCGCAGTGGGCGATGGTCAATCTGCTTTTGTTAGTGATTTATTTCAGCGTCGATACCTATTTCTATGACAAAGAACCAATTGAAGCTATCAAGCGCGACATCACGGAAATTACCCCAATTCGCATTCGGGGGACACTAAATTTTGTGTGGCTACTTGGTGTCATTTTGTCAGTTGCCTTCCTCAATGAGCAGTACATTCCAGCCTTCAAGGAATTGCCAGCCGCCAAGTTTGTGCGTGAAGCAATTATTGCAGGACTAGCTGCACTCTCACTTTACACGACACCTAACGAGGTGCGCGAAGGCAATAACTTTACTTGGGCGCCAATTGAAGAAGTGGCCTATCTCTTTCTGGGCATTTTTATCACGATGGTGCCGTGTGTGATGTATCTCGAGGCAAATGCGCAATCGCTGGGGGTAAGCAACGCTCCGCAATTCTACTACGCAACAGGCGCGCTAAGTGCAGTGCTGGACAATACACCGACGGCACTTACGTTTTACTCACTTGCAGTGGGTCTTGCTCTCAACACGCCACAGATGATTGCAGGCGTACCTGATGAGATTCTAAAAGCTATCTCAGTATCGGCAGTATTCTTCGGCAGCCTGACTTACATCGGCAATGGACCAAACTTTATGGTCAAAGCCGTCGCCGAAGAAAACGGCGTAAAGATGCCAGATTTTTTGCATACATCTATAAATTCTCGCTGTTAGTCTTACTGCCGATTTTCCTGATTGTACAATTTATCTTTTTCTGAATGCAAGAAGCGTCAGCAGAAAAAGTCTGTTTTATCACAGGTGCAGCTGGACGTCTTGGCAAAGCTATGGCGCTGGCGCTAGCACAGCGTGGCTATGCTATTTGCTTTACCTATCGTGCTTCACTTGCAGAAGCGCGAGAAACGCTCAAAGCCTTACGCCAGCATTCGCCAAAATCGCAAATGGTGCGCTGCGATATTGCCAAAGTGCGCTCTATTGAAAACGCATTCAAATTTTTTGAGCGCCGATTCTCCCGCCTCGATCTCTGCATCGCCAACGCATCAAACTTTTTCCCAACACCCTTGCCTCATGTCAGCGAAAAAGATTGGGACACGCTGGTCGATACTAACCTCAAAGGGACATTCTTTACCATGCAATATGCGGCACGCATTATGATGAAGCAGCCTTTCAATGCCCGCATGATTACGATGGCAGATGTAGCGGCAGAATTGGTGTGGCGACGCTATGCACCATACACGGTCTCAAAAGCAGGCATCGTACATCTGACCAAGATATTTGCAAAAGAATTTGCCCCGAAAATTCTTGTCAATGCAATCGCGCCGGGTACCATGCTCCTGCACCCTGAGCGCGACAAGCCATATGAGCGTGAGATTCTCCAAAAAATCCCACTCAAACGATTAGGGACGCCCGATGAGGTTGTCAAAGCAATGCTGTTCCTTGTGGAAAGTGAGTATATGACGGGGCAAGTCGTAACCGTTGACGGCGGGCGAGTGTTATACTAAATGGTCGTGGCAAGTAGGTAAATAAAAAAGCCCTGTTTCAACAGGGCTTTTGGGCAAGCATAGCACAATTGGGCATTTGCTTGCTCGAGCGTGCTAACCGCTATACTTCTTGGTTAGACGTTATTTTGATTTCACCGCATCCGACGCGCTGCTCAGGCTCTTAGCAATCCAGCCAGCCAGACCCGACTTATCGACGATGGTTCTGGCAACATCACCAGATTGTACGATAGCGAAATAAGGCAGCGTGATGGTCGCTAAAATAGGTGCTCCAATAAGCATCGTGATAAATTGCGTAAGGCGATCTTTGTGCGTAAGATCGCTAATAAGTGCTGTAACGCGGTAGGTGCCCATCAGAGGCAGGAACGGCGTCATCATCACGTTGGTAACGGCTTTAGTAGCGCCATCGACGAAGGCATCGGGTTTGAATTCTTTTTCGGACTTGTCGAAGCCAGCACCCAGCACTTCTGGCACTTGGTCTGCCATAGCGAGGAAGGCTTTGTCAATGCCTTTTTCGCGAATACGCGCAGAGGTGAAATTGGCAGCTTCGTATAAGCCCATCAACACGTTGAGCGGTGCAGTGAGAATCAGAGACAGAACACCAGCCACCCACTTTTGCGATTCATCACCATTCTTAACGAAATCAGCCCCGAGTTTGAAGCCGCGATAAATACCTAAAATTGGGATGTAGGGCCAACTGGTGCTGAGTACAATCCATGCTGTCAGCCAGTCGTTCATGCGGCGCTGGGCAGGATCGTCAATATGTTCATATTTTAATTTCCCACTGATGTAATCGCCAAACATCTCGAAGGCGTTTCTGCCTGTGTCTTTGATTTCTACCTTCATGCCGAGTGATTCGCTGACTTCAGGCAGGAATTCAATCGTGTGTGGCAGTGTAAAGTGATAGGCGAGTGCGGTTGGCAAAACGCGGATAGCGTCCGCTCCCGTTGCATTTACAGCCATAGTTTTTCTCCTTTGCGATTAAGGTTAGCGAAACAAGAGTCATTCAAAACTTGCAGCTTTGAAACGAGATGATTGGCGAGAGCCGCCGAGTCAAATCGTTTGTGCGCATAAGTGCGCCTGCCTTGTGTACTGCACTGTCTTTTGCCTTACTGCTACTGTGAATTTAGCACATGTGAATTGGTATTTCAAAAAAAAATTCACCGTCCAAATCGGCTTTATGTAATCTTGTCCAAACCGCTTTTTGGCATATCTTTGCAAAAGTATGTCGCTATTGTCTAATCAAATTAGTGTTCGAACTTGAACCCACGAGAAATTTTCAAGTCACCTCTCGACGACAGTGAAGGCGTTATCAACGTGCGCAAGTATAGACCTGAGGCGGCATCAAAAACAGTTAAAGTCGAGCTTGAAAGTTTCCCTGACCAGCCACTTGAAAGTATGCCGCAGAGTGCAGGGTCGCTCAATGAAGAAATTGGTGCGGCGCTCTCTGAAATTTTAGCCATTATCAAAGAAACAGTTCAAGCACGTACTGTAGCCTTCTGCTGGGTAAATCGAGCCAAAAAAAAATTTATCGTCTCGGCAGTACAAACGGATTCGGAAAACTTCACACAGGAAAAATCCTGGGCGTTTCAGAGTGATGCTGTAACACAAATTGTCATTGCGCAAAAAGCGCAACTCTACACTGAAATCAGCCCAAGCGATGAGCCTGCGCTCGTGCCGTACTATCAAGCACCTAACACCATCAAAGCCTTTATGGGCGTGCCAGTCTTCTACCGCGATGACATCTTGGGCGTGCTATTTGCCGATAGCCTTGTAAAAGGTGCATTTGGACACGACGATGTACATCTGCTTAGCCGATTCGGTAGGCTCTGCTCTGCCTTTATTGAAAAATATGACCTCAAATCAAGCTACATTGAAAGCACACGATTTGCAGACGCAGCGCAGTTTCTAACGCATGGCCTCTACCGCACACTCGATCTGAATGACATCTTGCAGCGTTTCTGCGAGAGTGTCTCACAAGCCATAGACTTTGACCACTTAGCACTTGCGTTACTCAATCGCAAGTCTGAACTGATTGTAAGAAAATCTATCAGTAAATCTCAATACATTGCCGAAGGGCAGGCTATTGATCTTGAGCGCTCGGCTGTGGGACATGCGGTAACCAAAGGAAACTACGGTGCAATTGACGATCTGTCACAACTTGGCGAAACCCCGCGTTTTTATGTCGGGGAAACCATCAGCACCTCAGCATCGAGTGCAACGGCAAAGCAAGGCTCTATGTTGATTCTCCCGATTCGTCTTGGTGATCTTACAGCGGGCGTACTTACGCTGGAGCATAGAGAAACGCGTTATTTCAACGCAGAACTTTTCCGGAAGGCACGCTTTTTTGTTGAAACGCTTGCACTTGCCTTGCACCGACTGTTGCTCGATGACCAGCGCCGCACACTGACGCCAATTGACGAAGAGACAGGCACACTTTCACTGCGAACCTTCTATACCCGACTCAGCGCAGATATCAACCGCTGCTTGCGTCATCAACAAGCCTTAGCATTGATTCTCATTGAGTTTGATAATCCTGACGCACTACGCGCCCGATACGGCGCAACTTCACTTTCAATGATGATGCAACAAGCAGCAAGAATTATTGCTGCCAATACGCGCAGTTACGACCTACTTGCGCGCTTTGGCGAACTCAGTTACGCTGTCTGCCTTACAGGTATCAGCGAAACCCATGTACGTTTCTGGGCTGAGAAAATTCGCGAACAAATCTTAAATTTCGCATTCGAGACAGAAGATAAGTTCAAGAACATCATTGCAACCGTGAGTATCGGAATTGCCCGCCTCCGTGAAAATGAGCCCGAAATCGAGACGCTTGTTGCCAATGCACAGAAAGCCTTAGAGCATGCAAAGCTCTCAGGCGGCAACGTGGTAAAAATTTTTTGAAGAAGGAATGAAAAAGCTAAGAAAAAGTGTTTGCACTCGTTAGCCATAAAGGTAAAGCAACACGCACACATCCTGTGCGTTAGAGCATCTTACGATGAAATGCCGCCGTAGAAATCACCTTTGCACTTCGGCGGCAAAAAGCATGAAGAAAAGCACAGTGGCGATTGTAAACCTAATCGTTTTAACAAGAAGATGAGACAACTGAAAATCAGCCGACAAATCACCAATCGTGAGAGCGCTTCGCTCGACCGATATCTGCAAGAGATTGGGAAGTTCGAACTTTTAACTGCCCAAGATGAAATTGAACTGACGCGCAAAATCAAGCGCGGTGAAGGCAAGTCTGTCGATTCTAAAGAATACAGAGAGGCACAGCGCGCATTAGAAAAACTCATCAAAGCAAACTTGCGCTTCGTTGTCTCTGTCGCAAAGCAGTACCAAAACCAAGGCTTGTCGCTGGGCGACCTAATCAATGAAGGCAACTTAGGCTTAATCAAAGCCGCAAAGCGCTTCGATGAAACACGTGGTTTCAAGTTCATCTCGTATGCGGTGTGGTGGATTCGTCAATCTATTTTGCAAGCCTTAGCCGAGCAATCACGCATTGTGCGTCTACCGCTCAACCGTGTGGGCACACTCAACAAAATTGGTAAAGCCTTCAGTCAACTCGAACAAGAATATGAGCGTGACCCAAGCACGGAAGAACTGGCACAAATTTTGGACATGAACGCCGGGGAGATTACCGACACGCTCAAAATCGCAGGGCGTCATATCTCTGTCGATGCCCCCTTCGCACAAGGCGATGACAACCGCCTGCTCGATGTCTTGCAAAACGACTCGCATCGACCTGACCATGGGCTTATTCGTGAATCGCTCTGTGTGGAAGTCGAGCGTTCGCTCTCAGCTCTGACACCACGCGAAGCCGACGTGATTCGCTCCTACTTCGGTATCGGCATGGAAAATCCTCTCACACTCGAGGAAATTGGTGAAAAGTTCAAACTCACACGCGAGCGCGTGCGCCAAATCAAAGAAAAAGCCATTCGCCGCCTGCGACACTCACCCTACAGCGCAGTGCTCAAAGAATACATCGGCAGTTAAAGCACAACTCAAAACATAAGCAGAAGTCAAAAGCCGACGCAAGTCGGCTTTTTGTTTGCACTTTGCAAGACAACAAAGCGGCCTATCAATTTCGGCGAAGTACAGCACGACGATACCCAAGCTCCCAACCGACAGCAAAAGTCAAACGAACAATTTTCGCCATTTTCTCTAAGTTGATTTTCTCGAAATCGTCTGTCGGTTCATGGTAATCAGCATGTGTACCGTTGAAGAAGAAAATGACAGGAATGCCATTTTTGGCAAAGTTGTAGTGATCGCTGCGGTAGTAGAAACGGTTAGGGTCATTGTCGTCATTGTAGCGATAGTCGAGCGTGAGATTGACACTCAGGCGATTTTGCTCTTGCAGCACGGCATCAAGGTCTTTTGAAATTTTGTCTGAGCCAATCACATAAACATAGTTTGGGTTACCGAGCTCTTCATACTTTTCATCGAGTCGACCAATCATATCGATATTGAGGTTTGCAATCGTTTGTTTGAGCGGAAAGCGGGGATAGTCGGTATAGAACTTGGAGCCAAGCAGTCCTTTTTCCTCACCAGCAAAAGCCAGAAAAATGATAGAACGTGGTGGACGCATGCCATTTTTAGCAAAGGCTTCCGCTAAAGCCAGCACCGCAGAAGTGCCAGAGCCATCATCATCGGCGCCGTTGAAGATATTGCCGCTAATGCCAACACCCACATGGTCGTAATGCGCTGAATAGACAATTGCTTCGTTTTTCAAAGTCGAATCGCTGCCTTCGAGCATTGCGCAGACATTTTCACTTTGCAAAATTTCCTCAACGAAGTCAATTGTAAGGCTTGCCGTAACCTGTTTGAGTTCAAAAGACATGGGCTTTAGCGGTCGGGATGTGAAGGAAGCTGCAAGCTCATCGACGGTTTTACGAAGTGGTGCAAGCATGGTGTTAGCAACTTGCGCCGAAATAAAAATGAGTGGCACGCTGGTTGATCTTGCATCGGGTGTGGTGGGTTGGTTAGCTTGGGCAAGCGCCATGCTGCTCATGGCAAGTTGATCTTTGCGCGATTCGAATTGCTCTTTAAGACTCGGCATGCCGCTGTGCCCAAGCACAATGAAAACAGCAAGCGGTCGGGATTCAAGTGCAGCCAGATATTTGATGTAAGTGTCGTTCCACTTTTCAAAAGCAGGTTCGCTCTCTGCACTTTTAGGCACACCAGAAAGTAAGAGCACGATTTTGCCCTCTGCGTTGATACCGTTGTAGTCGGAATAGCTGAGTTTTTTGTCACGAATACCGTAGCCGCAGAAGGCCACACTGCCGCTAAGTTTCGCAGCTTGCGTACCGCGCAGTGAAAACGCAAAATCCTCGAAAATTTTGTGGAAAGAATAGGTGCTATTGCCAACTTTAAGTGCAATTTCATTTGATGAGCCAAGCCGACGCTCTCTGACAAGAAACTTTTGGAAATATGTACCGCTATCTCCAAGCGGTTTGAGCCCTAAGCGCTCAAAGTGGGAAGCGATATAGCGAGCGGCAATTTTCTGACCACGTTTTGCGGTCTCTCGACCCTCGAGCTCATCGCTTGAGAGAAAACGCAGATGTGCGCTAAGCAGTGAAGGCTCGATGAGTTGGTAGCCGATTTGCTCTACAGCTGGCGGGGCACTCGGCGTGCGAGCAGCAAGTAGGAGCAGAGATAGAACCAAAAGAAACAATCGCAAATGCATATTAAAAAAGCAAGGCGTTGAAGAAATCAAAAGAGCAGAGCAAAATGTGCAAAACAGTCGATTGAGAAAAGTGCGTGTGTTATTCCACAAAGAGGCGCTGCACGCGTGGAGAAATTGCGCAAAGCATTTCGTAGCCAATCGTACCAATGCTTTCTGCAAGGTGATTGACTGAAAGAGAGCTATCACCACCAAAGAGCGTAACGCAGTCGCCTACCTGAACCGATTCATCTTGACCCAAATCGACCATCATTGCATCCATTGTAATAGCGCCGACTTGTGCAAAGCGTTTGCCCCTAATGACCACATGGGTTTTGTTGGACAGAGCACGCGGATAGCCATCTGCGTAGCCAATAGAGATGGTTGCAATGCGTGTACGCTGTGGTGCCTGCCATTGTCGAGCATAGCTAATGGTTGTGCCAGCTTCTACCCATTTGGTAAAAACGACATGCGCTTGAAGATGCATGACGGGCTCAAGAGCCAAAGTTGGCGCAAAGTCTGAACTTGGCGGATAGCCATAGAGCAAAATGCCCGGGCGCACCATATCTAAGTAGGTGGATTTGTCAGTGAGAATTGCGCCACTGTTGGCGGCGTGTCGCAGCACGCGTGCACCTGTACTGTGTTCGAATTCACGAACGAGATGAAGATAACTTGCCAGTTGCTGACGTGTGAAAGCAGGATCGCTACCACTTGCGGCAAAATGCGTGTAAAGGGCTTTAAGTGAAAGATGAGGGGAGTGGTGGATTGCTTCAGCAAGACGCAGTGCTGCAGTAGGCTGAACGCCAAAGCGACCCATGCCTGTATCAATTTTCAGATGCACGCTAAGCGGTTTGCCAAGACTTTCAGCCACGCGTTCAGCAAGATGAAAGATGTCAAAATCGCTGATGGAAAGTTCTATCTCATGCTGAGCGTAGAGCGGGAGCTGATCGGGCAGTGCTGAAGCAAAGGCAAGAATGCAGACGGGTGTTGTAACGCCACTTTCACGTAGGGCAGTGCGCAATAGCACGGCTTCGTGGATATTAGCAACACCAAAATCGCGAACCCCTTCCTCAACCAATGTTTTGGCAACACCGTGCACGCCGTGTCCATAACCATTGGCTTTAACGATAGCCATGATGCGTGATTTACCTACAAGTTGCTGTACCGCGCGTGCATTGCGACGCAATCGTCCCAAAGAGATTAGAGCTTTTGAAAGATGAACTGGAGGCGACGTGCGCAAAAGACCATCAGGTGCGGCAAGCGTGCTAAGTGTGTCTGTTGGCGTATGTTGAAGCAAATGGCTATGGGCTAGGATGATGTTTAGCGAAAGTTAACGATGTGGCAAAAATAAAGATTTGCATCATTTTGCAAAGCGCAAATGCTGCCGAGGATATGCTAAAAAAACGCTATCTTTACACAATGATTCTTGCGCGCAAGAACTGCTCTAGGCAATAAAGTAACAAAATAACTTCGCAGTATGGAACTTACCTTTATCTTCGCAGCAAGCACAGTTGGCTTGCTCTTTGCGCTATTGCTGACACGACAAGTACTCTCCAAAGAAACCGGCAGCGATGCGATGCGGCGGATTTCTGAGGCCATCAAAGAAGGTGCAGAAGCATTTCTTTCACGCCAGAACCGCACCATTTTCTACCTTGCTATTCTGACGGCGCTGCTGCTATTTGTGCTCTATGCCTTCTTGCGCGCAACCACCGAGCACGACCCCGTTCAAAATCCGATTGCACTAGCACTTTGGACGATGCTGTCTTTCGCAATCGGTGCTACATGTTCGGTGGTATCAGGCTACATTGGCATGTGGGTCTCAATTCGGGCAAATATTCGCACGGCTGCTGCAGCGACGCGCTCTTTGAATGATGCCCTCACTGTGGCGCTCAAAGGCGGCGCGGTTTCGGGCTTTCTTGTTGTAACACTTAGTCTGTTAGGCATCGGTCTGCTTTTTTTTGTGATTAAATCGCTTGAAATTACATCGCCACTAAAAATCCCTCTGCTGATTGCAGGTTTTGGATTTGGGGCATCGTTTGTAGCGCTCTTTGCACAATTGGGCGGAGGCATTTATACCAAAGCTGCTGATGTCGGTGCAGACCTTGTCGGCAAAGTCGAAGCCGGTATTCCAGAAGATGATCCACGCAATCCAGCGGTGATTGCAGACCTCGTGGGAGATAATGTCGGCGACTGTGCAGGACGTGGTGCAGATCTTTTTGAATCCATCTCTGCTGAAAATATCGGCGCGATGATTATTGCTGCTGGGCTTTACGCATCAAATCAAACCCTGTTTGAACAAGCACAGATCTCCGTTTTAGGCTTGTTGCTCTTGCCGCTGGTTGCTAATGGATTTGGGCTGATTGCATCGCTTATTGGCGTGCTAATTGTGCGAGCAAGCGAAACCGAAAATCCAATGAATGCACTCAACCGTGGCTATTATATGGCAACTGCACTCTCGGCATTAGGGTTTTTCTTTGTAACGCGCTGGCTGCTAGGCGACTACTGGCTGAATTTCTTTCTCTGCGGTATCGTGGGTTTGCTGACCGCTCTGGTGTTCGTATATCTAACACAATACTACACAGAATACCGTTATCGTCCTGTGCTCTCTATTGCGGAATCGTCAAAGACAGGACCAGCAACCAACATCATCGGCGGCATTGCTGTGGGGTTTGAGAGCACGGCATTCCCCATTCTGACGATTTCTACTGCAATCATTACGGCGTATTACTTAGGCAATGCATCAGGGCTAAACAATGCAGGACTATTTGGCACGGCAGTAGCTACGCTTGGTATGCTTGGCACAGCCGCCTACATTTTGGCAATGGACACCTTCGGACCTATTACAGACAATGCAGGCGGCATCGTGGAAATGTCAGAGCAGCCAGAATCAGTGCGTGAGAAAACCGATAAACTTGATGCCATGGGCAATACTACTAAAGCCCTCACGAAAGGCTACGCAGTTGGTTCAGCTGGACTGGCGGCGTTTCTACTCTTCAGCGCCTACCTTGATGAACTGCGCAATTACGGTGCACCGCTAGAAGCAGTCAATCTCTCAAAGCCCGAAGTCTTTATTGGTGGAATGGTGGGTGCGATGCTGGTCTTCGTATTCAGCTCGTTTGCAATTCGTGCGGTGGGTAATGCTGCGCAAGCTGTTATTATTGAAGTGCGTCGGCAATTTGCGGTGCTCAAACGCACCGCAAGTGGCGAGATTGAATTTACAACAGAGTTCAAACCAGATTACCGTACTTGTGTGGATATTGTAACCGCATCGGCATTGCGCCAGATGGTGGTGCCCGGTGCTTTGGTCGTGCTGACGCCCATTGCTGTCGGTCTTATCTTCAAATTGCTCTATAACCTCAATGGCAACAGTGGTGCAACTGGCGCAGAAGCCGTCGCTGGTCTTCTGATGATTGGCACCATTGCAGGGATTCTGATGGCGCTCTTTCTTAACAATTCAGGCGGCGCATGGGATAATGCAAAAAAGTATATTGAAACTGAAAAGCGCGATAAAGCCGCAAACACAGGTAAAGGCTCTGACAAACACAAAGCCGCCGTCGTGGGCGATACTGTCGGCGATCCATTCAAAGACACTGCAGGACCCTCATTGCATGTGCTGGTGAAACTGCTTTCAACCATTACGCTGGTGCTGGCGCCATTTTTTATTTGAGATGCCACCGACGTGCGCTGAACAAACTAAAAGCGCGTTAGCATGAAGATGTGACAGCGTGCACAGACATGGCGCCATGCTTTGATGATGTGAAGAGAAACATGTAGCTTGTAAATAAAGAGTGCTCTCTAACTCTAAGAGATAAAATGAGATAAAATTCTGCTAATTTGATATGCACACTCGTATTGTCTTTCTTGCTCTCGTCCTTGTTGGAGTATTTGCTGCTTTAGTGCCTGCGCAGGAACGCACATCGCTGCGCGCAAGCAAAATAAAGGCATTGCGCCATGCTTCCTCAGCCACGCTGTCAGACATGATGGAGGGTATTGTGGTGGTCAAACTCAAAGGCGAGAGTGCTAGGCCGTTTGAGGTGCAAGCGACACGAGCAAAAGTAGAACGTGGGCTTGCGACGCTTCAAGCTACCATGCGCTCACATGGCTTGTGGAAGATCGAGCCACTGTGGAAAGCCGAGTATGAAAACAAACTGCGTCAGACGCTGGCAACACGCATCGGTACAGGCGAGCTTGGTGAAGCCATACTTACTGCAAGAACGCCAAGCGAAGCAGCGGCACGACTCTGCAGCGATATTTCGCGCATTTACTACTTGCACTATTCTGGTGGCACAAATCCCGCTGCAGTGGCAGCAGAACTCTCAAAACTTCCGGAGGTCGAGTACGCTGAACCCAGTTACATTTACTCTCTTTCACTTGTACCCAACGATTCTGCCTATGGCACGCGCGGTCAAGATTTCTTTGATTACCATAACATTCCACAGGCTTGGGATGTGAGCACAGGGAGTGCTAATGTCGTGATTGCCATTTTAGACACAGGCATTGAATTCGATCATCCTGACTTGCAAGACAAGATTTGGACAAATCCAGGTGAGACAGGCACAGATGCGCAAGGGCGAGATAAACGCTCTAATGGTATAGATGATGATGGAAATGGATTCATTGATGATTGGCGAGGCTGGGATTTTTGGGAGAGTGGGACGACAACAGCGACACGCGACAATAATCCACTCGATGAATTTTCTGGACATGGTACAGGCACCGCAGGACTGGCGGGTGCAAGCACAAACAACGGGATTGGCATTGCAAGTACAGGGTTTAACTGTCGGGTGATGGCGGTCAAACTAGGTGGTACACGCGAGCGTGTGCGTAATGTAGCGTTCATTGACCAAGGCATTATTTATGCTGCAACCAACGGTGCAAACATCATCAACAGCAGTTTTGGCGGACCGAATCGCTCACGTGCAATTGAAGATGCCGTAAATTTTGCAACCAACGCTGGTGCGCTGGTTGTCGCCGCCTCTGGCAATAGCGGCAGTGAAGCGCCCAGTTATCCAGCCGCCTACACGAATGCCCTGTCGGTCGGAGCCGTGCTGCATTCAGGTCCAAATATCGGACAGCGGGCACCGTTTTCGAACTTTGGCTCAACTGTCAATGTCTATGCCGCTGGGAGCGCCATACTTACGACCGTGCCCGGACGCGCTGTTGATGTCAAGGATGGTCGTTTTGCAAGTGAGCTCTATATCCAGCTCTCCGGTACATCATTTGCGTGTCCAATCATTGCAGGCATTGCAGGTTTAATCAAAGCGCATCATCCAACATGGAGCCCACAGCGCATCGCAACACAGCTTCGTGCAACAGCTTTTGGTCCAGCCTCCCTGCGTATCTTAGACGCTAATGCAGCACTGCGCCGCACAGTGCCCGGGCTTGTAGCTTTCGATTTGCGCTACGATGATCAAAGCAGTTCTATTATTGCACGCATTGCAAACTATAACGCTCCAACGGCTAACGCCGAGTTTCTGCTCTCGACAACTGTCCCCGGTGTCAGCATCCCAACGCCGCGCATAACGCGTGGAGTGATCAACACAGGTGATACGATTACACTGTCGTTTCAAGTAAGCCTGCCAAGCACAATTGATTTTACAACGACCACAGCGCTCTTCCGCTTGGATATGGTGGATAACCCTTCAAACTACAGCGATGCGGCATTCCTAGACTTAAGCCGTCCAGCGTGGCTAGAACAAGTGCGTCTGGCACAGTTTAGCACAGATTTTCATGCCGTCAAGTTAGTCAACCGCAACGTCGCATGGGCATGTGCGGATGCTGGGGTAGTTATCCGCACACTTGATGGCGGTCGCACCTGGACGCGCGTGGCGTCACCCACCAGCAACAATCTCTACTGTATCAATGCGCTAAGTGAAAATATCGCAATCGTCGGCGATGGACCAGACAGTGGACCAGCAAAACTGTATCGCACAACCGATGGGGGGCAGACCTGGCAAGAAGTCAACGCCAGCGGAAGTTTTTGGAATGCTATTCATTTCTTTGATGCGCAAAACGCTATCGCACAGTCTGATGCGGTCTCAGCAACAGATGGATTTGTACTAGTCAAGACAACAGATGGCGGTGCAAGTTGGGCGCCTATCTCACAAACGGTTTCAGCAGGCAGTGGAGAGTTTGGGCTGGTCGGCTCCTTTCAGTTCGTGGGCAATTCAGGCTGGTTCGGCACCAATAAAGGACGAGTCTTATACTCCACCGACGCAGGAAACACATGGAATAGCGCGACAGCCGCCGGTAGCAACGATTGGCTGATTGCGATTGCCTTTTCTGCAGCCAATACAGGTGTTGCAGGTGGCTATACGCTACAGAATCAACAAATTGCCAACAGTGTCCTGCGCCGCAGTGCAGACGGTGGGCGAACTTGGACAACACCAACAGCCCCAAGCGCCTTGGCATTTTTTAGTGGCGCAGGCGTGCCAGAAGTGGGGCAACTTTGGCTAAGCGCGTTTTCATCGCAAGGTCCCGTGATTTTCACCAGTCGTGATGCCGGCTTAACTTGGCTAGTGCATAACAGCACACCGCTCACAGATGCCGTTACATCGTTTTCTTTCGTAGTGGAAACCGATACAGTGTTTGGCTTGGCTTTGACCAATGACGGTCTGCTACTGCGATATGCGCAGCCAGCGCGGGCTTCATCTGTTCGTGAAATCGGCACAGAACGACCGCAAACTTTCAAACTGGAGCAAAACTATCCAAATCCCTTCAACCCGACAACCACAATTGTCTATCAACTGCCTGTAGCAAGTGAGGTAAGCTTGAAGGTCTATGATATACTGGGCAGAGAGGTAGCGACGCTCTTCAGGGGCAGACAAAACGCAGGGCGCTATCAAGCACAGTTTAATGCTACGCAACTCTCAAGCGGCATGTACTTCTACCGATTGCAGGCTGGTAACTACGTGGAAACAAAGAAAATGATACTCATCAAGTAAAAATCAAAAAGCTACAGAAATTCTGAAATTTAGTTAAAGCAAGACTTACTGCTGAAATGCTGTGTTCAAAAAACTGCCTTTAAATGCGTACCGCTCTAAAGAACTCCTGGTGCATCGGGACCATGATACTGATCGTGTGCATATGCTGTAGAACGCAAGATGTACTTGCTCAAACAAGAAGAGTAGATAGCTTGATTGCGGCATTAGAGTTGGCGAAATCTGACAGTCTGAGAGTAGCTTGTCTATGTGCCATAGCCGAAGAGTACAAAAAATTCTCACCCGACAGTGCACTTTTCTATGCAAAGCAAGCAGAGGGTTTGGCGCAACGTATGGGCGACATCTACTTCACTATTCAATTACTCAACCTGCAAGGTCATATTACACGAGATAAAGGTGCGTATGCCGATGCAATTTTGACCTACAAGCGTGCGTTAAGTCTGTGCGATTCTGCAAAGCAAGTAAAAGAAAAAGCAAAACTCTTCAATAACCTCGCAATCGTCTACTCACGGCAGGGCAACTACCCGCAAGCGTTGGACGCTCACTTTCAATCCTTGAAAATCAAAGAAGAACTGGGCGATAGCCTTGGCATGACAAATTCTTTAGCAAACATTGGACTAATCTACAAAAAGCAAGCGCAATACAGCGACGCCCTGAAGATGTATGCGATAGCACTGCAAAAATTCAAAGCCCTCAATGATGATGTTGGAACAGCAGCAGTACTAAACAATATCGGTGCTATCTACCGCATTCAAGGAAATTATGATTCTGCACGTGTCTACTATGAAGCCTCGCTGGAAGTAGAACGCCGCATTGGCAAAAAATCTGGCATTGAGAATCCACCAGATATAGCTACTGCGCTGGTGAATCTTGCTGATGTCTATGCCTCACAAAACAAACTCAACTTAGCTCGTAAAGCTGCTGAAGAAGCTTTCAGACTTTTCCAGAGAGTCAATGATCAAAGCGGACTGATTACAGCAACACGAATGCTCGGCATAATTGCAAGCAAAGAGCAAAAGAGCAAAAAAGCCATTAGCTACCTTGAACGCAGTATTGAAATTGCAATATCGCTGGGAGAACCAGAGGAACTCAGAGAGTCATATCTGGCACTGGCAGAGGTCTATGAAAGAACCGGCGACTTTGCAAACGCTTTTGCCGCCTACAAAAATTATCATGCACTGTATGACACGCTCCTGAATTTGGAGAAAGCTAAAACGGTCAACGCTCTCAAAACACAATTTGAGACTGAAAAAAAAGAAAAAGAAATCGTACTCTTAAAGCAAGAAAAAGAGCTTCAGGCTTTAGCGCTCTCAAGAGAAGAGCTGTTGCGCAATTCCTTTATTGGCATTTCAGTCTTGGCACTGGCGCTGGCACTCACTGCATTTCGTGCGTTTCGCATCAAGCAAAGGTCAGAGCAGATGCTTCAAGAAAAAAATCAGGTGCTAGATAATGCACTCAGAACTGCTGAAGAACAGCGTAAGATTGCCCAAGAGCAGCGACAAATTGCTGAAGAAGCTAACCGCATCAAAACAGAGCTGTTAGCAATTGCAGCACATGACTTGAAAAATCCACTTCAATCCATCTCTGGCTTTGCTGAACTGTCTAGAGAAAACTTGCAGAGCCTTAAAGCAGAACTTTCTTCTGCTTTGCAAGCTCGAGTTACTCTCGTAGAGTCATTCCTTATGCGCATTTACAGCTCATCGCAGCGTATGGGAGAACTTATCAAGAACCTGCTTGAGACGGCAGTGCTGGAAGCAAACAAAATTACGCTGAACAAAGACTATGCAGACCTAAGCTCTCTAGTGAACTTAGTCGTCTCCGACTTTGAAGTACAAGCACAGCGTAAGCAGCAGCGACTTGAAGTCCAAACCGGGCCAGACTGCAAAGCCCAAATCGATACTTCACGAATACGCGAAGTGATCGAGAACTTGATAACGAATGCAATAAAGTATAGTCCCGAGGGCAAAACCATCCGAATTCGTTGCAAACGCCAGGATTCGACAAATGCTATGCATGCAGCTCAGCCCTCAATTCTCATTGCCGTGCAAGATGAAGGACAAGGACTCACAGAAGATGATAAAGGCAAGCTCTTCAAAAAATTTCAGCGTCTATCAGCGCGTCCAACAGGCGGAGAAAGTTCAACGGGATTAGGCTTGTGGATTTGTAAGCAGATCGTAGAGCTGCATGGCGGTCGAATATGGGCAGAATCAGCTGGTAAAAATATGGGCACAACGGTCTTCGTGGAATTGCCTGCCGCTCCCGTTGTGCAGTCAAAGTACAGTGCAACTTTGCAATGAAGCAAAGAGAAAAAATCCAACATGACGCGCAACATCCTTTCGTCAATGATATTCCTCTCTGCGATGTGTAGCCAGCTCGAAGCACAACAAGTGCAAAGAATAGTTTCACAAATTTCACAAAACGACAGTGTGCAGATGGCAGTTGTCGGCACACTGAAACGCTTTGAGAAGTTCCCCTCGCAGTATATTGAAGCGCGCCATGTAGATGTGTGGCTGCCACCTGACTACGAGACCAAGACAAGCCAACACTACGCTGTGCTCTACATGCACGATGGACAGAATCTGTTCGATCCAAAACAGTCCTTCATCGGTGTCGACTGGGCAATGGATGAGACAATGACCAAATTGCTGGCTGAGCAAAAAATTCGACCGACCCTTGTCGTCGGCATCTGGAACTCGCCGAAGCGGCGCGCAGAATATATGCCCGAAAAGGCTTTTGCACTGCTCTCGGAGGCAGAGAAAGCTAAGTTTGTAGAACAACACGGCAGCGCACCGTTTTCTAACCGCTACCTGCAATTTCTCGTCTCCGAACTCAAGCCTTTTATTGACTCGACTTTTCGAACACTGCCCGAACGCGAAAACACATTCATCATGGGCTCGAGCATGGGCGGACTGATTTCACTCTACGCCATTTGTGAATATCCACATATCTTTGGCGGTGCAGGCTGTCTGTCTACGCATTTCCCAATTGGCAACGGTATCATGATTGACTACATGAAAACGCATTTGCCAGAGCCCGCTACACACAAAATCTATTTTGACTACGGCACAGAGACGCTCGACAAAGACTACGAGCCCTATCAACAAAAAGCCGATGCAATCATGCGCGAAAAAGGCTTCACGGAAAAAAATTGGATAACGCAAAAATTTATCGGCGATGAACACTCTGAGCGTGCATGGCGAAAGCGCGTACATCTGCCACTGCTGTTTTTGCTCGGGCGAAAAATTTAAAGTGTCTTGATTCATGCAGAGTGTTCAGTGCCGCCATGCAATTCTTGCGCAATTTCCAATTGAAATCACAGTAAGTTGCTCACGATTGGTAACGCTCTAACTCAGCAAGCCTTTTGAGGTCGTCGAAAAACTTTGGAAAAGCTTTGACTTTCTCGCTTCCCTCAAATTCAGTTTCAGAAAGTACATAACAGCCGTCTGTATCGGTTTCCACAATCGCACGTCCTTTTTTGATTGACCCCTTGGACTTGAATTTCAGGGTTTGGTCTTCATCGGGCGTGGCAAAAAATACTGCGATATGTTTTTGCGAAGGGTCTTGAGAGAGTTTGAGTTTCCAATATC
>NSLH01000007.1 GCA_002763895.1 [Chlorobium] sp. 445 | reverse complement strand
CCTTTCAAGCCCGACTTTTTGACTTCATTGACAATATCGTCGGGCTTCATAGCAAAGGCTTTTTTGAGCATTTGATAGCCGCCTTGTGCTTCGTAGTCGGTGATGTCGCGCAGGTGCCCCTTGGGCGAAAGATAGCCCTTCAAAATCATGGGTTTGTAGTCGGTCATACTGCTTACTCCAAATGCAATGCGTTGATAAATCAGTACAGAAACGAAAGAACGAGAGGCTTGGTACATCCTCCGAACAAGCGAAACGCGCTGAAAAATTCAGCTCATAACAAGCACGGCGCTTGTTCAATGGAGATGTTTCTGCATCAGGAAACTTGTCGTGCAATTATACAATATCGCACTTTTTTTGCATTTTCAGTGATGTGCAGGTCGAACAAAATTTACGCTTGATAGCAAAGAATTTTTTTGGGGACAAGGCTCAACCTATCTATTTTTCGGGTTTTCAGGAATCGCTGCCAAACTTACTACTGCTTATCTTCGCCGTTTTAGTGACCATGCAAAGTCATCCGTTAGTTGTGCATGCCAAGATGCATAAAACTCAACAGCAACCCAACATATTATGCGCCTTTGTGCATTTCTTTTAATCACGCATTTTTCAGCCCTGCAATCTATTTCAGTGGGCGATGAAGCCTTTGCCAAGATTGACTATCCGAGCACTATCACGATTTATGAAGCTGCATTAGAAAAATCACCAAACGATGCAGAGTTGCTCTGGCGACTGGCGCGCGTCTATGTCTGTCAAGGTGATGTGGTCGCCTTCTCCGAAAAAGAAAGTTTTTACCGCAAAGCCGAGCATTATGCACGCCGTGCAATCAAAGCTGATCCGAATAAAGGTGAAGCCTATACATGGCTTGCGGCAGCGCTCGGTAATCTTGCTCTGTATTACGGCGGCAGTGCAAAAGTGCAACTTGTCGTAGAAATCCAGCGTGCCTTGAACAAGGCAATTGCGCTAAATGAAAAAGATGATGTGGCGTATTCAATTCTCGGTTCGTTTTATCGCTCACTGGCAAATGTCGGCTGGTTTGAGCGTCAAGTTGCAAATGTCTTTTTAGGCGGCTTGCCTGAAGGAGGCTTTGCCGAAGCCGAGAAAGCACTCAAAAAAGCCATTGAACTTTCACCCAACACGATGCGTCATCATTACGAACTGGGTTTACTTTACATGGATACCAGACAACTTAAGGAAGCGCGTAAGGCCTTCGAAAACGCACAGCGATGCCCCGTGCTAATTGCAAGTGATAGACAGCGCCTGACACAAATCAAAAAAATACTGGCATACATTGATGAACAACTCCACGAATAAGTTCGATTGCATATCTTTCCAAAAAAACAAATCCAACTGGCTGCATGCAACACTGACACAAAATGTTTAGCATCAACTTACACTTGTGAGTCAAGGCAGTAGCCAATACAGACGCTTAGGGACAAATTTGTCTGTTGAGGTCAAATGCCGAGGGTGCTATTTTCAAACACCTCATTTGACATAAGGTGCCCAACAGCAAGGCAAGGCACAGCAATTCAATGATGACAGCCAAGATCCAAATTTCTGATGAAGCATTGTCTTCATGTGTGCAAAGCCATGGCTCGTAGACTCATGCTGTCGCCTAGTGCAAGCATGGTGGCCTTAGCAAGTGTGTTGACAGTTGTACTCAGCTTTGCCGCCACACCTTTTCTGAGTGATTTGTCGATAGCGCAGACAATCGCTGAGCGTTTCACAGTCTGGTTGCCAAGTTTGCTGCATCAGGCAAAAACTAAGCCAGCAACGATGCGCAAGACAACACGACTTGCCACACGCGCTATGCTCACACAGCCTTGGCAAAACGACAATTGGCATGCTATGGGCTCCGATACAACGCAGCCTGAAACTAGATCGGTACCGCCCACAGATTCTACATTGCAGTCGGCGCATAGCCTGGATTTGCTGCAACGTAATCGTATGGCGTTGCCAACGACTTCCGTACAAGCAGACAGCGGCTTTGCAAGTGTAACTGACTCCCTTCTAGCGACACCGTTTGATTCAACGGCGCGCGTGGAGCAATTTCTTTACCGCCGAAAAAGTAAGCCGACCATAGAAATCAATGAACCCTTTCTTTCACCGCTCTTTTTACCTCAAAGCGCACTCAAGCGTGAAGTCTTGCTCGATTCGCTCGGTCAATTCATCACGATTTCAGAGAAAATCGAAGGCTATGCCGTCAGACCGACGCTGCGTGTGCCGTTGGAGATGTACAAAAAACTGCGCTTTGAGGCATCACTACGCCAAAACTTCCGAGAGATTGCAGGGCAGCAGTTTAAGCTGCAATCGCAAGATGCGTTCTCTGATGTGTTGGGGCGCATTACGCGACTGCAAATTCTCGTACCTGGTGGCGAGAGTTCATTCTTTGCCACGCTGTTCGGTCCACCAACCGTAAGTTTGCAAGTGGCAGGCAATATCGATATTCGTGCTGGTGTAGAGCTCGAGGATAGCAAAGACCCACAACGCATCGCGATTGGTGCAGGACGCCGCGCTGACCCACGCTTCGACCAACAAGTTCAATTCAATCTCTCCGGTCTTATTGGCGATAAGCTGAACCTGACAGCAGATTGGAACACGCAGCGACCCTTTGAATTCGAGAACCAACTTAAACTTGCTTATCGTGGCTATGAAGATGACATCGTCCAGTCGATTGAAGCCGGCAATGTGACACTGACCTTGCCGACATCGCTCATTGGCAGTAGCCAAGCGCTCTTTGGCATTAAAGCCAAAGCGCAACTGGCAGGACTTGGGCTTACGGCTGTAGCGTCACAGCAGCGTGGGCGCTCCGATGCGCTGAGCATTTCAGGTGGGTCGCAAGAGACAATCGTCAATTTGCAAGCGTGGGAATACGATATTTTGCGACATTTTTTCATCAGCAACTTCTATGCGACAAACTGGGATAAAGCGTTTTCCACACAATTGCCACAAGTGATTGTGCCACAAGATCAAGAAGGGCGACAACTAGGCAGAGTAGAGGTGTGGCGGTTGCCGGAACAAGGCGCTCAGCAATTCCCAGAACGTCGTGCCGCTGTAGCACTCTTTAACTATGGCGATGAACCCTATGATGCACGCAAGTTGGAAGATGGTGTCGGCTTTGCCTTTCCACGCCCACGCTACTATGATGTGCCCGAAGCGCAAAGCGAAGCAATACTCAATCGATTTCGCAATGCCGATACCTTAGAGACTTTGCCGGTCGGACAAGGCATTGTGGGTGAATTTATTTTGCTCAGAGAAGGGGAAGATTACACCATTGACCGACGCTTAGGCTACATTTCATTTCGAAGCCCTGTCAATGACGGCGATGCCATTGCGGTCTCTTACCAATTTACTCGCCAAGGTCTGCCGCCTGTGCAAATTGGTGATTTTTCAAACGACCCGCCCCGACGCAGACTGGTGCTCAAACTTATCAAACCCCCGCAATTGACCAGTAGCAATCAAGGCGCATGGCTTTTGATGCTCAAAAACATTTATAGCTTACGCGCACAGAACATCTCGCCAGAGAATTTTAGTCTCAAAGTGCTGTACTCTGTGCCGGGCAATGTGCCGCCCGAGCAAGAAAACTTACCGATTCCGGGCAGCGGATTTCTCATCTCGCTCTTGGGCTTAGACCGCTTTAATCCGAACAATGTGCCGCCGCCCGATCAACGCTTTGACTTTATTCCAGGCTTGACCATAGACCCACAGCGCGGTCTCATCATCTTTCCCTATTTGCGCCCGTTCGATAAACAAATTCGTGACGAACTGCGCCGGTTAGGTCGACTGGACGCTGCAGGCAATTTCACGAATCCAGCCGATAGCAATTTTGTCTATCAAGAAATTTATTTCAATCAGCAGCGACCAACAGCCAGCGATGCCGGTACAAAGAATCGCTACATTATCCGTGCAAAGTTTAGTGGTGGCATTCAGAATCCATTGCAAATTGGCTTCAATTTGGCACAAGGCAGCGTGCGCGTCCTAAGCAACGGTCAGCCTCTCACTGAAGGAGTTGATTTCACAGTCGATTATCAACTCGGGCAGGTTCAGATTTTGCGTCCAGAACTGCTGTCGCCGGGCGCAAACTTACGTGTAGAGTATGAACGCAACGACATTGTCTTGCTTGCGGCGCGTACTATTCTGGGCACGCGTGCCGAATATGTCTTCAACGAAAATTTCAAACTTGGCGGCACCTTCTTGCAATATGCTGAACGCCCGCTTGCCGACAAAGTACGCGTGGGCGATGAGCCGATTTTCAACCGCATCTATGGCTTCGATATGCAGTTCAAATCTGACTTGCCCTGGCTAACACGTCTCATTGATGAACTGCCATTGCTAAGCACACGAGAACCGTCGGAACTGACACTGAGCGCAGAGTTTGCGCAAGTCTTGCCCGGCACACCCAGCGAGTTGCAAACACCAATAGACCCCGATGGTGTAAGTTTCATTGACGACTTCGAAGGCTCACGACAAAACCTCACACTCGGCTTAGAGAGCAACCTCTGGACGCTGGCTTCGCCGCCAGCAAACATACCTAGCCCAACACTGTTTCAAGACTCTGTGCGTCAAACCCAGCGCGCTTATCTTTCGTGGTATCGACTGCCGCAAGGCGACCCACGCAACGTGCCTACAAATGTGATTTTTCCAAACCGCCGTGCCGCACGCGAAGAACTGCAACAGCGACCTTTTTTCCTGGAATATTTCCCACGTCGGCGCGGACAGTACAATTTCTCGCTGAACTTTCTACGGCAAGCACAAACGACACGCCCCGATAGTGCATGGGCAGGTGTGATGCGCTGCTTTCCACAGTTTGTGCGCAATATTCAAGACGCGAACGTAGAGTTTATTGAATTTTGGTTCAAGTATGAAGCGCTGGAGTCGGGTGCAGGTAATGACACCGGCAATCTGTATCTAGATTTGGGCATTATCAGCGAGGATGTTATTCCCAACGGGCGCTTGAATACCGAAGACGGGATGCCTATTTCCTCCGACCCTAATGGACAAAACGACAATCCAAACGATATCGGTCGAGATGGATATGGACGATTCCTCATCAACACCAGTCCGGCACGTGTCAATGGGGTAATCAATACAGGTGATGTTGGCACGGAAGATGTAGGACTGGACGGAATCTCGGATGCTTTGGAACGGCAAATCCATAGTGCATTTATCAACGGTGCGCGTGAAATTTTAGGTGCGAATAATCCTGAGTTTCTACGTCTGCAAGAAGACCCTGCGGCAGATAACTTTTCTGGCACAGACATTCGTGTGCTAGATCGTGTAGCGAATCCTGAAGGCAACAGCAGCGCACAAGGCGCACTGGTGGGCACAAAAATTTTGCCTGATACAGAGGACCTCAACGGTAATCAAACTACAGATAGGCAGAATAGTTTTTATCGCTATACGATTCCTATCAATCCGAATGAATTGCGTCAAGGTCGCGGGAAATTCATTGTTGGCGGCGGTGAGCGCAATGGCGGTTGGGTGCAGTTTCGCATTCCACTGCAAGCTTTCACGAATCGTGTGGGTGAGATTGGTGATTTTCGCAACATCGCGTATGCACGGCTGTGGCTGGATGGCTTTCGCCAAGCAGCACGCATCGGCTTTGCAACCTTCGACTTTGTCGGCTCACAATGGCGACGCACCGATTCACTATCTGCAATTGCTTCAATCAATGTCGAAGAAAATAGCGCTGTCTATGCTATTCCGCCCGGGGCACAGCGCGCACGCAATTTGCAGCGCCCCGACCAGAATATTCTTGCCAATGAGCAGTCACTCGTCATTATTGGACGCAATATCACGCCGGGCAGCGTGCGCAGCGGGTTTCGCAACTTCGCGCTGGGCGGACAAGGAACAGGCTTTAACCTTAACCCCTATCGGCGATTGCGTGCCTTTTTGCATGCAGACGCACGTGGCATCATCTATAACCCAAATAATCCACTCGACCCCAATAACACACAAGCCATCATTCGCTTTGGCGACGATATTGAACAAAACTACTATGAGTATCGCATTCCTGTGAAACCATCGCCAAGCGTGGTGGTGCCCGAACTCAATTCCCCAGACTATGAAGCTGTGGCGCGTCTGGTGTGGCCTCGCGAAAATGAAGTGGATATTGATTTGCAAGCCTTATCGGCACTCAAACTGCGCGCACGCGATACACTGCGACAAATCAGAGAGCGGTTGCCAAATGGACATGAAATTATTATTCAGGGCAATCCGACGCTCGGCAATGTTCGATTTTTCTTAGTTGGAATTCGCAATCCTGCGCCTGTAACGATTGACACTGCTGTAATTTGGATTAATGAACTGCGTGTCTCTGGCTACAATCAGGAGGCAGGCTGGGCAGTGCGTACAAATGCGACACTCAAATTAGCAGACTTCGCCTCGCTAAGCGCTACATTTTCAAGACGCACAGCTGACTTTCACGCTATTGATGTGCGACTCAATCAACTTGCTGCTCAAAATAATTCGTTAGACTGGGCACTTAGCGGCAACGTCAATTTGCATAAGTTTCTACCAGCTGAAGCAGGTTGGTCTATTCCGATGACTTTTGCACGCGCAGAGCAATTTGCTGAGCCAAAGTTTCAGCCAGGACAGTTCGATATTCAACTACAGGCAGCCATTGACCGCATCGTTGCCGATACACTCGAGCGCGGTGCAACACAAGAACAAGCACGAGCCTTCGGTGAAGAAATCCGCAGACAAGCACAGACCTTTTCAACAACGATGCAGTTTGGTATTCCGCGTGTGCAGAAAAATCAACCCTCAGATTTTTGGCTTGCGCGTCTGACCATCGATCGCATCGCTCTGGGCTACAATTTCACACAAACCAATTCGCGCTCTGCCGTACAAGCGTTTAACGACTCGTGGTCATGGTCGGCAAGCGCAGAATACAGTTTGCCAATCGCTTCAGAAGGCAGTTTCTTCATCGAGCCCCTACGCTTTTTGGAAAAAGTCCCAATTCTCAATGTCTATAAAGACTGGAAGTTTTACTACCTGCCACAGAGCGTAGGCACATCGCTGGCACTGCAACGCTCACGCGCACAGTTTCAAAATCGTGGTCAGCCGCCATCAACGCCAAATGCACTCTTCAACGCAACGCGCACACTGAACATTGACTACGGCAAAATCACCGAGACATTCGGCATGCGATATTCCTCAGTGATTGGGTCAAACCTTTTTTCAGCGGTATTTAATGTTGCTGATACAACAGAACGTAGCGAATCAGAGGTGTGGAGCAGCGTGCTGCAAGATCTTTCGCGCTTTACACTCGGACGCGATCAGACCTACAATCAAAATATCACCTTTGACTGGCGACCTAAACTCATTGAAATTTTAGATTGGCTAAATTTGAATTTCAACTACGCAGCGCAATATACATGGCAAAATCCGCAGCCAGATGCTATCCAACCACTAGGTAATGTGACATCAAGCACAGGAAATTTCAACGTCAATATATCACTCAACATACGCAGCTTGATTAACAAATTCAGTGGGACGCGCTCTGGGGGCGGCTACTACCAAAATCCGTTTGGGCAACCTGCCTTGGGTGCGGTCGCCGTCGATTCCTTGCAGCAAGATTCTGCTGCGGTCTCGCTGGGCACCTTGCTCTCAGGGCTTGGCAGCATTCTCAAAGTCTTTACCAACTTCGATCAAATTAGCCTTCGCTATTCGCAAACGAATACGTATCGCAATGTGGGTGTGGCAGGCGGAGCTGGATTTTTTAACTTCTTTCCGTTTAATCTTGGGCAGCGCGCCGATCTGCCAGCGCCACCTTCGCTTGCCTATCAACTCGGACTAAGCAACGACCCCGGCGAACGCTTGCGCTTAGAGCCTATCGGGAATACCGTGCTAACCTTCCCTGATGCGTTCACAAAATCAACAAACATCGCAGCGCAGACAACATGGAACATTGCCGAGAATTTTCGGGTCGATATCAACTTTCAATCAAACTGGACAGATAATCAAAACCGCATTATCAACAGCGCCACAGGCATAATCACACAAGATGATTTTTCTGGTTCACAAACCCTGTCGTTTGTGGCACTCTTCAAAGGCATTGAAAGTTTTGCTGAGCAAATTCCGCGTGATTCCGTCGGTGGATTTTTAAGCGATAATGCGCGACTGGCGAAAGCCTTTCAGCGCGGGTTTGAAATGTTCTCGTTAGGTCAAACTCTGGGCAGACTCTTCGGGATGGATGACTTGTCTATCTCACGCTTTCCCTTACCTAATTGGAGAATTAGTTGGACTGGTCTTGAAAACTTCTTTTTCTTTCGAGATCTCTTTGCTTCGGCAACACTCGAGCATGCCTACAGCGCAACCTTTACGACAAACTACACGGAGCCAACAGGCAATGAGCGACAGGTCTTAAACTCGACCGTTACAGAGCAACTCTCGCCACTGGTCGGGCTAAGTGTGCAGTGGAAATTTGGTATGACAACGGCAATTTCTTACGGCACGTCACGCTCCTTGAGTTTGCTTTTAGCTAATAACACACTCGATCAGACCACGAGCGCATCGCTTTCAATTACGATGAGTTTCCAGAAGCAGGGGTTGAAAATTCCGTTGGAGTTTTGGCCCTTTAACGGCGCCGTGTTGGAGAATACCTTAGACTTGAGTTTCAATCTTACGCTAGCAGATGAAGAGCGCCAGCAAATTACGTTTCCTGCAGGTGCACGTGAGCCACGTCTGAATCAAGGCATAGGCACCGTACGCTTTAATTTTGAGCCACGCATCGGTTATGCCCTTAGCTCACGCGTCAATGCAAGTTTCTTTTGGCGATACTCGCGTATCACACCAAAAGCCAGTGGGGGACAAATCTTTGAGTCGGTGCGCCAAGACATCGGCTTTAACTTCCGTATCGGTATCGGCAATTAGAACACGATGCACGCTAACAGCCCTACGACTTCGTTGAAGATGGCTGCACGGCAATCACAAAAAGAATAACGATAGCTTGCACAATGAGGAAAATTTCTTTTGGTACATCCGCATTGATGGTGAGCCCGCCGTAGTCGAGCAGTCCAAAGAGCAAGGCTGAGAGCAAAATGCCCAGAGGGTCGGCGTTGGCAAGCATGGCAACAGCGATACCAAGAAACCCAATGCCGCTGACGCCATTGGCTTCGTAGTAGTACCGGTAGCCCAGCACATAGTTTGCAGCAACAAGTCCTGCACAGGCGCCTCCAATGCACATGGAAGCAAAGAGATGAAAGCCGGTGTTGATGCCAGCATACCTTGCTGCTTCAGCGTTGAGTCCAACTGCACGCAATTCATATCCGAAACGCGTACGAGAGAGCCATAAGCTACTGAGTACAGCAAGCAGGAGCGAGAGGAAAATGGCGGCATTCAGGGGCGACTTTGCGGTAAATTCAAGGAATTCCAAGCGAGGTAAGCATGCATTAGGAATAATTTTAGCGGTGCGCACTGTGCCGCTGACGGCCACTTGTGCAAGCCAATAACTCACAATGGCAAGTGCAATGAAGTTGAGCATAATGGTTGAAATCACTTCGTTGATGCCAAAGCGAACGCGCAGCAAACCTGCAGCGCCAGCCCAAAGCGCGCCCACGCCTGCAGCGACAATCAAGCAGGTTGGAATGGCAAGCCAAGCAGGAAGTGAGGCGGGAAGCGCTGTGCCGACCAGCGCACAAAAAAACGTGCCCATCAGAGCCTGCCCTTCACCGCCGATATTGAAAAGTCCAGCTTTGTATGGAAGCGCAACGGCAAGTCCTGTCAGGATAAGCGGTGTAGCGCGAAAGAGCACTTGCCCCAAGCCATAGCCTGTGCCAAATGTGCGCGTGAGCATCTTCTCATAAATCTCAAGCGGATTTTGTCCAATCAGTGCAATAAAAATCGCTCCAATCGCAAAGGCTGCAGCCACGGCACCAAGTGGTCGCGCAAATTGCAAGAGCCGAAACTGAAGTGTGTCTGTCATCGCCTTCCAGCAAAGTGTTATTCGACAGTGACAGACTTTGCCAAATTGCGAGGCTGATCGACATTGCAGCCGCGCATCACAGCAATGTGATAGGCTAAGAGTTGCAGCGGCACAACGGTGAGAATAGGCAGAAGTGCATCGAGTGTTTCAGGCACACGAATAACAAACTCAGCTAAATCATTGATGGCATCATCGCCTTCGGTGGCAATTGCAATGACGCGACCTTTCCGGCTACGCACTTCTTCAACGTTGCTGATAACTTTGTGGTAGATGGCATCTTTGGTTGCAATAAAGACCACAGGCATGTTTTCATCAATGAGCGCAATTGGACCGTGCTTCATTTCAGCGGCAGGGTAGCCTTCGGCGTGAATGTAGGAGATTTCTTTAAGTTTGAGTGCACCTTCAAGTGCAACAGGGAAATTGTAGCCGCGCCCCAAGTAAAGAAAATTGCGTGCGTCTTTGAAGGTCTCAGCAATGCGCACAATAGTCTCATTTTGCAGAAGCACCTGTCGAACTTTCTCGGGCAGAAGATAAAGTTCGTTGATAAAGTTCTTTACTTCAGCGTCGGACAGTGTTCGGCGGTAGCCCAGCGAAAGGGCAATGAGCGCCAGCACTGTAACTTGTGCCGTGAAAGCTTTCGTGGAGGCAACACCAATTTCAGGTCCAGCATGTGTGTAGACACCGCAGTGTGTTTCGCGCGCAATGGTTGAGCCGACAACATTGCAGATGCCCATGACCAGTGCACCGCGTGATTTGGCTTCGCGCAGCGCCGCCAGCGTATCAGCCGTTTCCCCTGATTGTGAAATCACAATGACCACATCACCTTCGCCAACGATGGGATTACGGTAGCGAAATTCTGAGGCATACTCAACCTCGACAGGAATGCGTGCAAGATCTTCAATCAAGCGCTCGCCAACAAGTCCTGCATGCCAACTTGTACCACAGGCGCAAATGATCACGCGCTTTGCTCGACGCAGGGTCTCAAGGTGCTCACGAATGCCACCTAGCCGCACCATATTTTCTTTGCGCAGGGCACGACCTCGTAAGCAGTTCAAAATCGAATCCGGCTGCTCATAAATTTCTTTGAGCATAAAATGCTCATAGCCGCCCTTTTCAATTTCCGAAATGCTAAAGGTGAGTTCTTCGATGGACTTAGGCATCTCGATGTTTTCAATGGTCTTAACGCTGTAGCCATTGCGCGTCAGCGTTGCAATTTCACCATCGGAGAGATAGACAACTTTGCGTGTGTGTCCGACAATCGGTGAGGCATCGGAGCCGACAAAATACTCGCCTTCACCTATGCCAATAAGCAGCGGGCTACCATTGCGCGCAACGATAATCTTATCTGGCTCACGCGATGAAATCACACACAAGCCGTACGTCCCGACCACTTCTTTGAGCGCAAGGCGCACGGCACTTTCTAAATCGCACTCAACTTCAGAGGTAACTTCTTCAATGAGATGCGCAAGCACTTCTGTATCAGTTTCACCCTTGAAATGATGCCCTTTACGGAGTAATTGTGTGCGAATGGCGGCGTAGTTCTCAATAATGCCGTTGTGAATGATAGCAATAGTGCCATCGCCACTAATGTGCGGATGCGCATTGACATCATTCGGCACACCATGTGTTGCCCAGCGTGTATGACCAATGCCAATTGTGGCATGAAGCAAGTCTTCAGGCAGACTTTGCTCAAGGTCAGCGACTTTGCCTTTGCGTTTGTGCACTTCAAGATGACCGTTCAGCAGTGCAATGCCCGCTGAATCGTAACCACGATATTCCAAGCGTTTTTAAGCCTTCAATCAAAATTGGAGCAGCATTTTTATTGCCGATGTATCCGACAATTCCGCACATAGCATTCTAAGTTTAAGTTGTATGGTTGCAAGCGTTGAAACAACTGCTGCTTTGGTTTGGGCAACAAAGAGAAACGCAAAGATAGAAAATTCTCTCTGCTAAACATCGTAGTGCAGCAAAGCACAGTGCAGAATTTTCTATCTTTGCAGAAAATCTATCGGACATGTGTGTGCTAAGGATTTGAAGGATCGACGCTTAGCTATCGCATGTAGTGAATTTCTTTCCCAGAATACCCCGTCGTGATAGCCTTGAATGGTTTTATCTTGCTCTGCCAAGTCAAGTCGCTTTGCTGCTAAACAAGCGTAGTATTCTTCTTTCTCAATACCTACAAATCGACGGTTCAATTTTTTAGCTACAACTGCCGTTGTGCCCGACCCTAAGAATGGATCAAAAATAAGGTCGCCTTCGTTAGAGCTTGCAAGAATAAGCTTGGCAATAAGTTTTTCAGGCTTTTGCGTAGGATGTTCAGTGTTTTCAGGCATAGACCAGAACGGCACGGTGATGTCAGTCCAAAGGTTGGAAGGTGCGGTCAGGCGGAAGTTGCCCTCTGCGGTTTCCTCCCAATCTTTTGGCAGACCGTTTTCACGATAGGGCGCAAGCACTTTGCGCTTGAGTTTGACTGCCTCAGCGTTGAAGACATAATCATCCGAGAGCGTGCAAAACCAGATGTCTTCAGAGCAATTTTTCCAATTGCGTCTGGCTGCCCGACCCTTTTCACGCTCCCAAGTGATACGGTTTCGAACAATAAGATACTTCTCCAAGACAAGTTGCAACGCTGCTGACATGCGCCATTCGCCACATAGATAAAGGCTTGCCGTCGGTTTCAAGGTCTTCAGCAGCTTGGGTAGCCACGACTCAAGATAGGCAATGTATTCGGCAGTCGTTCGTGCTTTGAAGGTCTTGCCGTTAAAGGATTTGGTAAGGTTGTAAGGCGGATCTAAAATGAGCAGATCGACACAGACTTCAGGCAGAAAGTCAAGGACTTCAAAGAGGTCGTTGTGCAAAATGCTGTTTTCAATATCGTGCTGTGAGGCTTTAGCTTGAAGCTGTTTGAGGCGTTTGGAGTAAGCGACAAGTTCGCTCTGTGTGAGCGTGAGGGTGCGGTTTCGTTCGGCACGCTGGTTTTGAGGCATGTGCGATTTACGCTTTCTTTTCCAAAGGGATTTGTTTGAGCAATTTGATGCTTTTTGTACCCAAAAGAAACATTGTTGCGCGCAGGTCGTGCATCAGGCGCAGGGCAAATTTTTTTACGGCTTCTACACCGGCAGGCTCAAAGGCAGCTTTGAGAAAAGGCTTGGCTAATGCGGCAAGGTCGGCACCGAGTGCAAGGGCTTTTGCGATTTCTACGCCGTTTGAAATGCCACCTGACGCAATCACCTGTGCGTGTCGATAGTCTTTTCTGCGTCGTAAGGCACGCAACTCTTCCAAACACTCTGCTGTGGGAATGCCCCAGTTCATCAGTTCTGCAAATCCACTCTCTGTAAAACGCTCATCATGAGTGAATTTCTCAGCGTAGCGCAAGGCTTCAACCTTTTGCCAATTCGTACCCCCAGCTCCTGCGACATCAATAGCTTGGACGCCTGCCTCAATCAACCGAGCAGCGACTTCACCAGAGATACCATTCCCGACTTCCTTTGCAATGATGGGCACAGGCAGATGCTTACAGAGTTTGCACAGTTGCGACAGAAATCCTTTGAAGTTCGTATTGCCTTCAGGCTGAAAGAGTTCTTGTGCCGCATTCAGATGCACGATAAGTCCATCAGCGCGCACAAGCTCAAGTAGTAACTTTAGCTCGCCTTTGGTGAGCCCTTTGGCAACTTCAGGAGCGCCGATATTGGCAAAAATTGGAATGCTCGGCGCAACCCTGCGCACCACAGCAAAACTTTCACGATGTGCCTCAGACTCCAAGGCTTGGCGCATGCTGCCCACACCGAGTGGGATATTCAAGTGCTCACAGGCTTGAGCAAGCACGGCATTAACTTGCGTAGCGCCATTGTATCCGCCTGTCATAGAGGAAATCATCAGCGGATAGCTGACTTTCCTACCAAGAAAGGTGGTGCTAAGGTCAATCTCTGCAAGGTTCAGCTCAGGCGTAGCATTGTGGCGAAAGTCGTAGCGCTCAAAGCCATTGCGTTTGACAAAATCCACATTTTCGTTCAGGCAAAGTTCAACATGGCGCTGCTTGCGACGCATGGTGAGCGTAGCGTCTGATGAAGTTGCCATAGTTACAACAGGTCTTGATTTAGCAAAGTCTGTTCAAGGCGAAAACAAAGTCGCAAGCAATTTGCAATTTTATTTACTGCCAAACATCAAAGCGCCAGCGGCGATAAGAAGTAGATTAAAGAGCGAGAGCGGTAAAAGCTTACGCCAGCCCAAATCCATAAGTTGGTTGTATTTGAAGCGCGGCACAGTCCAGCGTACCCAAATAAAGACAAAAATCATAAAAACAGTTTTAACTACAAACGCCCCAACTTGCAGCGTTACAAATAGCCAAATCGGTAGCCCTGTGGTCTCATCAATGAAAGGCACTTGATAGCCACCAAGAAAAAGTGTCGCAATGACCGCAGAAGCGACAATCATATTGGCATATTCGGCAAGAAAGAAGGTGGCAAATTTCATTGAGCCAAACTCGGTATTGTAGCCACCGACGAGTTCTTGTTCAGCTTCGGGTAAATCGAACGGCGAGCGGTTGCACTCCGCAAATGCGGCGATAGTGAAACAAATAAACCCGATGAAATTTCGAAAGCAGTTCCAATATAGCGGATTAGAAGTTTGCGATTCGACAATATCAGTCATGCGCAGTGAATTAGCCAGCACAACCACGCTCACAACAGAAAGCCCCATGGCAATTTCATAACTAATCATCTGCGCCGAGGAACGCAAGCCACCCAAGAGCGAATACTTATTGTTTGATGCCCAGCCTGCAATCGTCAAACCATAGACACCGATGGAGGTAATTGCAAGAATGTAAAGAATGCCAACACTCACATCTGCAATTGCAACACCTTTAGCAAAAGGCACAACTGCAATCGTGGTCAGTGCGGCAAAGAGCGAAATCATGGGCGCAAGCAGATGATAGAAACGATTTGCAGCAGCAGGCGTGACATCTTCTTTGAAGAGCAGTTTCATCACATCGGCAAAAGGTTGCAAAAGTCCAAAAAGGACCAACACGGTTAGGTCCAATGCGATGCTGAATCGCTGCGGCAATGCGACGCTCCGACCAGACCGTAAGCACCACGCTCAAAATAATTGTAGCAATCAGTGTGATGCCAAGTAAGATGCGTTGAGTAAGATCGAGCGTAACCGTAGCGAAAGGTAAAAGTGCAAGAAATTGAGTTGGATACAGCATAGCGTGAGATTGCATTGCAGGTTTCAAAATCGTAGAGACAAATAACGCATAATTTCAGCGAAAGCACAAAGACTGATAAAGGCACAAAGACATTGAGCCGATGATAAAGGTGCCTTGCACATGTGACGAATCGCATCAGCGACAACCATGATTCGAAATTAGCACTGTCGTTTGTCTGGTTTCTTGCAAAGTATGCGTAAATTACGTATCTAATTTTTTTGACGATAATAGCAAATAGCAAATGTACAGCGAACAAAAGTGGGAAGCCTCTGAAGCGAAAACGCGCTTTGCAAAATCTTTTCCCGGCTTAGAGACCGATGCAGACCTTGCAAGAAGCAAAACACCACAAGCCACTTTCACGCTGCCCTCTAACGGCGTTAAACTGATACTCTACACCGACAACACGTTCTGCTTCGAGCCGCTCAATCTTAATGACGTGCCGCTGCTGCTGACGGCACTGCGTGAATCGCGTCCTTATCTTTCTGCACTCTACTCTGATGCCTTTCAAAGACTCGATGAACTGACCGCACACGACGCAGAACTGTCGAGACTCTCAAAAATGGAAAAATTGCTCGGCGCTATCGTCAACAATAGCCTCGAGATTCCAGCGCTCTACCATCTTGTGCAAAAACAGTTAGAAGATGTCTCAACTTTGCCGCAACACACACTTACGGGTGAAGACAAAATCAAGGCTGAGCGCGTGCTCAACGCCATCCGCTCGCTCATTGCAACAACCCCCGAACTCTATGAGGAAATACCCAAAGTACTCAGCGGCACAAGCACATTGATTCAATGCGATATGATGAAATCTCTGCAACGCAATCTTGCCGATACTTCGCAAAGATGAGAGCCGAAATGCCTCTTTTTATCCCAACTTAATGTCTCTTCCTATGCGTTTGGCTGTCAATGTCGATCATATTGCGACGCTGCGTAATGCGCGCCGTGAAAGTGAGCCTGATCCAGTGCACGCTGCCGTATTGGCAGAACTTGCAGGCGCATCAGGTATTGTCTGTCACTTGCGTGAAGATCGCCGACACATTCAAGACCACGATCTGCGGCGACTGCGTGAAACCATCAAAACAAAGCTCGACCTTGAGATGGCAGCAACAGAAGAAATGAAACGCATTGCCATTGAGATAAAGCCTGAGCTGGTAACGCTGGTCCCTGAAAAGCGCGAAGAGCTAACCACAGAAGGAGGCTTGGATGTCAAACGCCATTTTTCAGCCTTAGCGCCATTCATTGAAGAACTGGCGTCGCATCAAATTCCAACTTCACTGTTCATTGAACCAGAAGATGTTGAACTCTCGGCGAAACTGGGTGCAACGTTTGTTGAACTTCACACAGGAAAATTTTCATGCTTGAAAGATGAGCGCGAAATCTGCCAAGAACTCTCACGCTTGCGAAAGGCAGCAGAACAAGCTCGAAGTCTCGGCTTACGTGTGGTCGCTGGACACGGATTGAATTACCGAAACATTACAGCCTTTGCTTCACTTGCCGATGTGATTGAAGAAGTGAGTATTGGACATGCTATCATTGCACGTGCAGCACTGGTGGGCATGACAGAAGCTGTGCGAGAGATGTTGAACTTGATTCGAAGTGCAACGTCGTAAGAGATGGGCTGGAGAGCTGGCGTGAAACCCAAAATTAAATGCAGCAGAAATGAACCTTGAGTTTATGCAAGAAGCCATTGCCCTCTCACTCGAAAATGTACATGCAGGCAGAGGTGGACCGTTTGCCGCTGTGATTGTCAAAGATGGAAAAATAATTGGGCGTGGCACAAATCTCGTTACTTCGTCCAACGACCCAACTGCGCATGCAGAAATTGTCGCAATTCGTCAAGCCTGCCAGCACATTCGACACTTTCACCTAACAGATTGCGAGATTTACACAACATGCGAGCCTTGTCCAATGTGCCTTGCTGCCATTTACTGGGCACGCTTGCGCAAAATTTACTACGCCAATACGCGTGATGATGCCGCCGCTATCGGCTTCGATGATGCCTTTCTTTACCGTGAAATCACCTTGCCACACGCGCAGCGTGCTGTGCACATTGAACAAATATTGCGCAGCGAAGCCCTCGAGGCATTCAAACTCTGGAAAGAAAAAGATGATAAAATCCAATACTGACTCTGTAATACTTGCACTTGCCACGCGCAATATGGATAAAGCCCGTGAAATCAAACTTAAACTTCATGACCTTACGACTGTGCTGCGCATCAAAAGTGTAGATGAACTTGAAGCCATGGGGTTGCGTCTGCCTGAAGTGGAAGAAACACAATCCACATTGGAAGGCAATGCACTCAAAAAAGCTAGAGAAATTTATGCGGCATTAACGGCGCAGGGACTGTCTAATGTGCTTGCGCTGTCCGATGACACAGGATTAGAAGTGATGGCGTTAGGCGGTGCGCCGGGTGTTCATTCAGCACGCTACGCTGAAAGGGAACTGGGGCGTAAGCCAAGCTACTCGGAAAACGTGGCGAAACTCTTGCGCGAGCTCAAAGGCGTAACACACCGTGAGGCAAAGTTTCGCACGGTGATAGCGCTGGTGGGCGCATTTCATCTTGCAAATCATACTGACTCGCCCTATTTTGAATCTACCTTTGAAGGCGAAGTGCAAGGTATCATTGCTACGGCACCACGCGGTGAAGCAGGATTTGGCTACGACCCCATCTTTGAAGTGCAAACTCTGTCAAAGACCTTTGCAGAGCTAAGCATGGATGAAAAAAACAAAGTAAGCCATCGTGCACTCGCGCTGGAGCGCCTGCAACGCTATCTTCAACGGCTATTTTCATAAGTGTATTCGTTCAAAACCGTTCATTCGATTGCGACCTTTATATGAGCCAATTCACGACTGCTCAACTCGATGCCCTCAATGCCGTCAAGCAAAAATTGCTTGCAGCTGTCGCTGATGAACAAGTCTATAATGCGATTCTACAAAAACTCAGCGCAAAAGAACTCAAACATTTGCAAGAATTTTTTTGGGATTTTCTTATCACGGAATCGCAACAGGCACCTACAAAACGTAGCCGCGCTGATATTCTTGCGGTGCTAGAGCCTACAAGCAAGTATCAACAACGAGCACGCTGCCAAGAGCCGCTGGGCTATTGTACCATTTCGATGTGCGTACGCATCAATCCTGCATGTGCCGTCAATCGCATTTCAGGCATTCTGACAGCGATTCGTCCAATGTTGCAGACTTTGGTTACAGAACGCCCAGAACTGCTCACAAAGTCTGCAGAGACGCCAGTCAGTGCTGCTGAACTGCAAGTCATTGAGCGAAAAAAAGCAGTGAAGGAGGGATTGCCTAAGCGTGTCGCTGAGCCTGAAACACTGCCAGAGGACTTTCGCAGCAAATTTACACGCTACAAAGAAACACTGTGGTCTATGATTGAATCCGATGGCTTGGATCATGCACTCATTATGACCGAACAAGGCACAATTCTACAAGTAGCAACCACGAAAAAATGTGATTTGAACCGCATAACCGACATCATCGCCGATGAAATTTTCTGGGTTAAGGAGCAAGGCTATGCAGCGCAGTTCAACGCATTGCTGACCGTAACCAAAGAGTTCGAAAACGGCGTGCTTGCAATTCGCTCACTGGGCAATAAACTCTATCTTGTGGGAGCCTCGCAAACGGTCTTGCCCGGCAAAATCCATAGCCTGATTTGGCGACTTGGCAACGAACTACAACGCGACATTCAAGACGATATGGCGGCAACAGCGCCAAAATAGTACTAAACAACCTCTACACGCGATTGATCGCCGAGCATAAACCGATTTGTCTTAGGTTTCTTGGTTGCACTGACAATTTGCACATCATTGCCTAAGAGACTTTCTTCGATGCGAATGCCAACATCTTCAATGCGGCAGTTGCGCAGCACGATGCTGAACTCAATCTCAGACTTCTTGATGATGCAGTCGTCATAAATAGAAGTAAAAGGTCCAATATAACTGTCCTTGATGAGGCAGTTCTTACCGATGATGCACGGTCCGCGCAGCACACTGTTCTGGACTTTTGTTCCCTTGCCAATCACGACTTTCCCTGTAACGCTGGAGTCATCATCAACATCGCCTTCAATCGCGGACTCCTGATTTTCTAACACCAGACGGTTTGCTTCAAGCAAATCAAACGGCTTGCCTGTATCTTTCCACCAGCCTGTAATTTCCGAGTAAGTGACACGATACTGCTTTTCAATCAGATATTGATGCGCATCAGAAATTTCAAGCTCACCACGTGCACTGGGTTGAATTGCATTAACCGCTTCAAAAATGCAGGAATCATAAAGATAAATGCCTGCCACGGCATAGTTCGACTTCGGCTTCTGCGGCTTTTCTTCAATGGAGACAATGCGATTATCTTTTAGTTCAGGCACCCCAAAACGCTCAGGGTCCTTAACTTTCGCAAGGGTCAAATGACAATTCGAGCGCTGCGATTGAAACTCCTCAATGAAGCGCTGAACGCCGCCGACTAGCATATTATCACCCAAATAAAAATAAATGGCTCATCTTTGATAAAATCCTGTGAGATTTTAACCACATGTGCAAGCCCTAACGGCGCTTCTTGCGGAATGTAGGTAATCTTTACCCCGAAGCTTTTGCCAGAGCCAATCGCTTGCTCGACATCTTTATTTTTAGCATTGGTGACAATTCCCACTTCCTTAATGCCCGCTGCAGCAACGGCTTCAATAGCATAGTACAGCATCGGCTTGTTAGCAATAGGAATAAGATGTTTGTTTTGTGTGTGTGTGATAGGACGCAAGCGCGTGCCGTGTCCACCTGATGTAATAAGTGCTTTCATGGAATTAAAGTGAGCAAATTGGAAAAATAAATGGCTCTAAAATCTATGGTGCTAAAAGATTCTGAAGGCATCTTCAATAAATTCAATCATGGGGATACCGTTAGCAAAAGAAATAGCAACAACATCAAAACGATACAAGGCATCAGGATGATGCGCGGCGTGGATATAACACTCTGCCGCTTTAGCGATTTCACGCTGCTTAGACGTTGTGATGGCTGCAGTGGGATGACCAAACGCAGCAGTGCGTCGAGTCTTGACTTCAACAAATGAGATGATATTCCCACGCTTGGCAATCAAATCAATTTCATTTCTGCCACAGCGATAGTTTCGCGCAAGAATCTCAAAGCCACGCTCCGCAAGAAATTCAACTGCGTAATCCTCGCCGGCGCGACCTAGAACTTGATTGTAACGATTTACTTTTGTGCGCGCCATAGCATCACCAGTCCAACAGCAAAAAAGAGAAGGTTGGGAAACCACGCTGCTAACCAAGGCGGAATTTCACCTTTATAGCCCAAGGTAGCAAACGTTTGTTGCAAGCCAAGATAGATAAAGCCCACGAGAATGCTAATGCCTGCTTCAAGTGCAAGACCGCTGCGCTTTTTGGCTGCAGAGAGAGGCACACCAATCAGTACGACAATCATGCACGCTACTGGAAAGGCAATTTTGCTGTGATATTTCACCAGTGCCTCGTCAAGTGCTTCAAAACCACCTCTTTTACGCTTCTCAATAAAGGCACGGTGGTCTGGAAGTGTCAGCAGATCAAGTGCGGAAGTGTTTTCTTGCAAATCACGTAACGTAAATGAAAAACTGAATGAGTCGACAGCAGCCACAAAACTGTATTCTTCAGGCGAAAGCGTGAAACGACGACAAATGGCTTCTTGCAAAACCCAGCGGTTGCGCGTGGTGTCAAATATCATCTGCTTAGCATCAATGCGCCACTGCATTGATGAACCCTCAAATTCCTGCACACTGACATTGTAGCAGATATTCTGTACATCATCAAAATACCCAATGGTAACCAAGCGATGGGGTTGGTCAAGAACATTGAAGTTGCTGCGACTGCCGCCCGTCCAAAAAGTTTTGCCAAGTTGCACCGATTCAAACTTTTGCTTTTCGCGCGTTGTACTGGGCACAAGCCAGCCCGAAAAAAAGAAGTCTACGAGCGTAATGACCGCAGCAACTGCAAAGAAAGGCATCAGAATGCGGTAAAGACTAATCCCGCCGGCTTTCATGGCAGTTAGTTCCGTTTGTTTGGAGAGATTGCCTGTAACAAAAAGCGCAGCAAGCAGTGCACTAATAGGCGCAGTCAGTTTGATGTTTTCAGGCAGAAGGTAAAGATAGTATCCAGCAACGGCAAGAAAAGTGGCTTTGCGATCAATGTAGTAGTCAATTTTCTCAATAACATCAATTAAGATAAACAGCGCAATGAAAGCAAGCGTACCAAAAAGAAAGGCTTGCGCATACTGCACAAGAATGTATCGATCAAGGATTTTCACAGTGTCGGAAAAGATGCGTGATGAAGTAGGAGTGAGCGTAGAGGAGGAGACTTAGCAAGCCTAGCGCCTAAACTGTAAGCTATGTTAATCCACACCTCGAAGACATGCGTAGCGCAGCCTAAGTGCAGTTTCATAGTGCGTATTTTTTCAGAGAATCTCAGAAAGATTTTATTTATCACCAATCAAGACAGAAGCGCCTGCGCCTTTGCCCATAAAAATCACCTTGGAGTTGGGTGATTTGACCAGCTCTTGCATGGCTTTGATTTGCTCGTATTGCAATTGCTTATCGGTCAGCGTGCTGTTGATGATTTTCTGATAGTCTGAAATACCCTGTGCCTCGACACGCTTGCGTTCGGCTTCTTGCTGCTCTTTGAGCAAAATGAACTGCATCTTTTGCGCTTCTTGCTCAGCATTGATTTTTGCTTCAATAGCCGCTTTCACAGAAGGCGGCAAGGCAATGTTGCGCACCAAAACTTGCTCCAAAAAAAGCCCGCGCGATTCAAAATCTTTGCGAATTTTCTCTACAATGCGAATTTGAAATTCATCCCGCTTTGAGGAGTAAAGGTCGACCGCATTGTAGTAGACCGCGTTATCGCGCATGGCTGTACGAATAATCGGGCGCACAATTTTTTCTCGATAATCCACGCCAACTTCGCGCAGCAAACGCGGGGCTTCGCTGGCAACCACGCGATACAGCACCGTAACATCGAGCACAACTTCCAACCCATCAGCACTCAGCACGCGCATTGCATCGTCAGTTGTCCGCCCAGCCTCATCGTTAGCACCCGACATCGTGTAGTTTTGTGTTTTGATGTCGAAGCGCACGACCTCTACCAGCGGATTGATAAAACGTAGCCCTTCGGTGAGTACATCGGGTTGAATCTCACCGAAAAGACGTTTTACACCAACTGTACCACCCTCAATCTGCACAATACACTTTGACAAAATCCCGATAGCGATAACACCTATACCGCCAAGCCGAAATAAGGTAGAGAAACGTTGAAAATTTGGATTTGTGCCTGCCGCAACAAATCCCACAATGAGTAAAATAATCCCAAGAACAATAAGTGATGACATTTAGAACAACTTGTTAAGGTTTGGTGCGCAAAGATACAATGATGGCAAGTTACGGTACAACTTCGCCAGCTGGAAACTTGCCTGCAAGTTTAAGTCCTAAAAAGACCAACCCTGTAAGCAGCGAGCCCAAGAGACCTGCAAGCATGTTAACAAGCGAGCCGATAAGTATGGCGCCAAGCGACATCTCAAACGCAATGCCAAAGGTAAAATGTGCAGCCCAGAAGGCTAATGCGGTCATTAAGCAGAATCCAAAACTTGTCGCAAGGCTACCCAGAAATGATACAAAGACTTTCTCTTTGACCCCTGCTGTAACACTGCTGATACGCTCTTGACGCTTCGCCCCCGTAGGATCATAAAGCCGATTGACCCCATAGCCCCCCAGTGCAACAGCAATAATCAATGGAGCATAAAAAAGGTAAGACTTGAGACTATCCAAAAACTCAGGATGAAAATTACCACCAAGTTGCTCACTGGTTAGGCGCAACACAAAAATAGAGGAAATGTAAAAAGTAGTACCCCAGAGAAAACTCACACTGATCCACAGTCCCACACGATTTTCTCGTGCACTTGTCGTGAAATTGTTCGTCATAATTTGCCTTGCTGATTAAAAGTTGATGTTCTGATGCCGTCTGATAAACTGCCCAAACATCTCATTACAAAGATAGGGAACGCCGCGCGTTCTACATAGAGTTTCAAAACCTAAAATGTAATGCCTTTTAATCCAAATGTCTCTGCCAACAAGTGCATTATTGCTCAATTTCATGGCGACGCTGTTCATGACTGGCGTCATCTGGTACGTACAAATCGTGCATTATCCGCTCTTCAGTCGTGTTGGCAGCGTGTCATTCCGCGACTATGAACTCTTACATTCCAATCTTACCACAGCAGTCGTAATCCTTCCAATGCTGGTAGAACTGGTAACGGCGCTTTATCTCTGTTGGGAACGACCAAATGAAGTTTCAGCAAGCGAGGCGGTTTTGGGAGCAGCATTGCTCGGTATAATCTGGTTTTCGACAATGTTTATCCAAGTCCCAAAACATGCACAGCTAAGTGCAGGATTCGATGAAAGAATCCATCAGGCACTGGTAGCCACAAATTGGATTCGCACGGTGCTCTGGAGTGCACGCAGCATATTGATGAGCTGGCTTATCTTGAAAATGTTGAAGTAGTCAGCAAGACAGGGCACAGATGTAAAGCTAAGGCAAGCCCCAAGCGACATGATGCATCAGTTCTGGTCAGCAATATCTTTAAGCGAGAACCGCAGATTAGAAACAACACCTGCTCGCTTGGGCAGTTCAACGGACTTACCGTTGAGCCACACTTCTGCAACTTCAGCCTTACCGAGTGTAAGTTTGACAAGGCTATCGGCATCAAAGTGAGAACTTTCATTAGCACGCAGATAAGCTTCCTGAACTTTGCTCTCATCTGTGACAACACCGACCCAGCAATCTGACTTGGCGCGCACGACCAAAGAGAGCTTTTTCTTTGAAGTGTGCTCAGTGGCAAAAGTAGGAATCGGACTCGATGCTGCAGCAGGTGTGGCAGAAACAGCGTCAAGTGTCGGTGGCGGAAGGAGAGTTTTCGATGTTGGTTCAGTCGAAGAAGATGAAACTTGCCGATCAGAAGAGCTCGCCATAACCGATGGCGTAGCCGATGAACCGATTTTGCGAATGACTTCAGGCTCAGACGAGCGTGAAGAAAAGTAAAATGCGCCTGCAGCAAGAGCCAAGATAGACAGACCAAAGATAGCCAGCCGCATGGGGGAGAAAAGCAAAGCCAGACGCTCCAACCACTCGTCTGAGGATGGCGACGAAGGCGGCGACACTTGCTGTGCCTGAAGTGCATTGGACTGAGCTGAAAAATGCTCATCGAGCGCTGCAAGATAAGCGCGAAGCGTCTCAGCAGGAAGGTTAAGTGCTTCTGCGTATTTGCGCACAATTTGGCGTATGTAGAAAGGTGGAAGAAAGTCGTAGCAACCGCTCTCAAGCCGCTGCAACGATTCAAGTTGGATGTTGGTTCGATGACTGATTTCGAGGAGTGTGATGCCCAGTGCTTGACGCGCAGCCGCTAGTTCTGACGCAAGATCATAGTGTTGCATTGGTGATGTCTCTCCCTTCCGCAGCGAACGCTGTATTTGGTTTTGTTCGTTTTGAATATGAGCGGTAATAGAAAACAAAACTTAGAACGGCGTAACGAAATATAAAAGCTAGAGCAGCGCTTGTCAAGTGTTTAACAAAAATTTAACATTAGAAAATACATAGGTAGGAAATTCAGAACTGCAAGCGCAAGGAGACGCGTGGCTCAAGGCGCAGCAGTGGTTCATAGCGTAAAATGGTGTTGTTTTCCCCGCGCACAGGCAAGAATGTCCATTGATAGACAACAGAAAGTGAAAGATAGGGATAAGGCAGGTAGCCAAACTCCACTTGCGCAAACGTCTGCTCATCAAGAGTGAAAAGCTTCTCAAGGCTAAAATCGCGCTTAAAATAATCGGCGCGAAAGACAAGCGCAGGAATAAGCTCCTCGAAACGTGCAGAGATCTGCAAAAGTGCGCCGCGTGTGCTGCGGTAAAGCCGCTGATAAGAGCCAAATAAGTGAAATTTGCCCAAGATGGAACCCCCCAATTCTCCATAAATGCCCAGATCACCTCGAGCGCTATGACGAAGATCATCTGACCGTGCGGCAATAGCGGTATCAGACTGACGGTAACGCCCTTGCTCATAGAGCGCATCAAAGTAGGCAAATTGGAAACGATCGGTAAGCAATCGCTGCTCGAGTTTGGCTGAGACAACCGCAATGCCAAAGAGATTTTTCAGCGAGCCTGATATGCCCGCTGCAATGCCGGCACCATAACCTACAATGCCAGCCACATCAAAGTGAAGGTCGGCATCAAACATAGGCAGGCGCACAATCGGTACGCCCGCATCAACGCCAAGCGCAATAAGCGCACGCTCTCGTCCGATTATCCCAGATTGAGCAAGCCTATTCGTTGTATCAGCGCCATGACTCAGTTGTATGTTGGCATTCTCGTTGAAGTCAGACACAACCGTCGCCCCAAACTCTAACCCTGAACCGAAAGCGTGCAAAGGACGCCAAAATGGACGAACCCCAACGACATAAAACGTGCTCACATCACTGACAACGGACTCGAAACCGAAATGCCCAAAGTCGGCATCAAACTCAATGCCAAGACGGCGCGCATCGTAGCTGGCATTATTGCGGTATAAAAACATAATAGAGCCATGCCCGAGCCGCGCAGCATCGAGCTGACCAAGGCGAAAGTAGAGGCTATCGCGCTTGAAGCCGTATCGCACATAGCGAAGGAGACGCAGGTAACTGGAAATGCCATCGCGCCAATCTTCCTGACGCAGCTGCCCTTGCTGACTAATGCGCAAGTTGATGTCTAACCCAACACCCCACCGCTCTAATTCTAACTCTGGCGAGAGACCAACCACATAAAACGTTTGGTTATCGAAGATGCTGATGCCTAAACTTCCGCCGAAAGCATTGCCTAATTCACGGCTAAAAAAGATCGAGTAGGCATCAAAACGGGGCAAGGCACGAACAGCCTGACCCGAAGACGGTGAAGCGGCAGGCTGCTGTCCAAAAGCAAATGATGCAAAACTTGAAAAGAGAACAAGAGCAAAGTAGCACTTCAAAGACATTTGTATGTTTAACCTAAATTTTAATCACAAAGATAGGGGCTACTGAAGTGATATAAACATCCAACTGCAAGCTGGCTGCAGATCATGGGAAAGTAGGTGCAGTGTTGCAAAAGAAGAAAAAACGAAGGGACCCGCAATTCTGCGCATGTGCGACTGACTCGCATAGTGGATTGCTCTACGCTTAAATAGCAAGTCCACAAAGATTTGTGCACAATTGCAAGATGCAAAAGTCTAATCTAGACTACCTCAAGGGCATATGCTAACAACACTTCACGCGGTGATGACCATCATTTGACATAGCGCTGAAAATAGCGCATTTGCTGCTCGACAAGCATGGCTTCAAGTTCAGCACGGCGCTCTGGTGTTTGCTGTGCCAGAAAGATTTGCCACTGTTCCTCAAGGTGAATGGGACAGTCGTCAACGAAATCGCAGATGCGGCAGTAACGACGTTGATACATCTGCTCCATCCAACAGCCCGTCTCACTTTTCTTGACTTCATCAACATAATTCGGATTTTCTTCAATCAGACGGTCGCCAGTCTCAATAAGGTCTTTAAGGTAGCCATGCTGTTTTTCTTCCTCAATCATTTTGATCATTTCATTGTGCTCTTCGGAATAGCGATTGAGGATGTTCTGAATAAGGTCGCGCAAGATTGACATGGTTATTCTCCTTTCCCGATATGCCCCACACAAGGGCGCGTTAATGTACTACCTGAAATTACACAATCTCTGGGGTAAAGTCTAAGACTTTTAGGATGCAGCGAATGCTGCAAGAAGACAATGCGAGGAATGCTGTTACACAATCAGAAAAGCCTGCATAATGTGAGTGTTAGACAATCGTGCCGTTGCCTTTCTTCGATTCTGAAAAAAGCATCTGCAAAAATTCATCGCTGGCAGCAAGCACGTCTTGCAAGGGAATTGAAGCGACTCGACCATCGCGTCCGTGCAAAACCCTGAACACTGTGAAAGAGGGATACCATGCGGTTTCGCCTTCGGGCAAATGTGTGAGAATGAGTGAAGGGACACGAAAGATATCGGCAAAATGCACAGCAGCAGAGTCAGGGGTAATCAAAGCATCGAGCATGGAGATTAGTGCAGCAAAATCGGAAAGCGTTGGTGTGGCTTCAGAGAGTACCGCTCCGCTTTGCTGTGCAATCTCTTTTGCAAAACTGGCATAATCTTTTGCGTAAAGAATCAGCAGAATAGCATCAGGCAGTCGAGCTTTGATGTGTTTAGCAAGTGCAACAAAATTCTCGGTGCCCCAGAATTTGAAGGTCAGTGAACTTGCCGAAATGTTAAGCCCAATCACGAGGCGCTCTGCTTTATCGCGCCATGTCGAGATTACGTTTTCAGCAAAGGTGCGTGAGGCGTCTGAAATGAAAAAATATGGTTCAAGCGGTTCTGTGTCGGGGTCAATGTTGAAAAGGCATAGGATTTCAGCCAGTTGGCGCATCATACGTTTGCCTGCTGGCAATTTTACTTTGGCGTCGTAGACGAAATCGTTTTGTCGCTCAAAGCCGCATATTACGCTTGCGCCTGAAAAGAGGCAAATGAGCGTGGAGGTTGTAGAAGCAGAGTGAATCAAATCAACGACGATATCATATTGTGCTTTACGAATGGCGCGGAGCACATCAAGAAGGTCAAATTTTGTTTGCTTAATTACATAGTGCGTGTGTAGATGCGGATTGCCAGCAAGTGCGGTAGCGTTGCGTCTATCGAGCAGCACATCAAGCTGGATAGTGGGATAGTGGCGTTTTAGCGCAGTGAAAATCGGTGTTGAAATCAGTGCATCACCAATTTGGTTTTGTCGCAAAAAAAGTACTTTTGCCTTGTGAAATTCAATCTGGCTGAGCAAGCCACGGCGGCGTGGCAAGAGCAGACGCAGGAGATAAATCAGCCCGCGCTGCATGCCGTATTCTGTCCATTTAATGGCTTCATGCAGAAGATATTTCGGGGTGTACTTGAACGGCAAGCGGCTCATAGCGTCTCATTCTGCATTTGATGGCTTGAAACTTCAGCCGTCTCAAGCGAGGGTTGATGTTTCCAGCGATTGTGCAGCCAAAACCACTGCTCGGGGTAGCGGCGAATGTAGGCTTCAATAGCTTGGGTATATCGCGTGGCAAGTCTATGCACGTTCTCTTGGCTATAGGTGAGGTCGTCGGTTGGAATGTGTGTAATCTCCAAGCGATACTTGCCAGATGCAGTGCGAATTGGCATGGCAAGCAACATCGGCAGATTTGTGCGAAGGGCGAAGACCGCAGCGCCAAGAAAAACCGAGGCGGGGCGTCCTAAAAATGGCATAAAATAGCCATCGCTGTGTCCTGATTGGTCACTAAGAAGCGCAAGCAGTTTCCCCTCGCGCAATCGGCGCAAGCCCAAACGCGGTGCGTCGCTCATGGTGATAAGTTCGTTCCCGCACTGTGTGCGCCACTGATTGAGCAAGGTGTTAAGGTATGGATTGGAGAGCGGTTTGTAGACAATTGCAATCGGTTGCGTAGCAAGTGCCCAACAGACTGCCATCAATTCCCAATTGCCAAAATGCGCAGAGACAATAACACCGCCACGTCCTTTTGAAAAACAATGCAAGTCTATGACACTAGGGTCAATCTCAAAGAGGGCTTGGGCATCATGCTTGGTGCGCACAAGGGGCAGTCGCAGCACTTCCAGCAGGTTGAGGGCTTGACCGTGATACATTTTTCGGGCAATAGTGGCGCGCTCTTCTGTGCTCTTTTCAGGAAAAGCCACAAGTAGATTTTGTTCGACTAACTTACGGCGCAGTTTCAAGCCATCGTAGAGCCAATTGCCAAGTCGCTCTGCAAGGGTGCGTAAGCGCTCTTTAGAGAGGCGCTGCACAATGGCAGCACATGCTCGAATGAGTTGATAGAGCAGCCAATCTCTCACTTGCTTTATGGGTTGTTTCATCACTTTTGCTTTGAAGCTCTCAACTGCGTTTGCAATCGTGAGACATTTGTACGAGCCAGTCAAAGGTTTTGCCAAGCTATGTCAGAATTGTGAAGATTCCCCTGTATCAGAAAGAACCACAAGGGTTTGTATTTTCAAGCAAAGGCGGCATTTGTGCCACTTGCCCTGAGCCCATGTAATTTCGTTAAATCTTTTCGCAAAATCATATGCAACAGATGCAAGAGTTAGAGCGCGCAAATGTCCCGCTCGACGAAGCACAAAGGAGAGTTCGGTATGCGCAGCAACTTGGCAAAACCGTTGTGTTTACCAATGGCTGTTTTGATATTCTGCATGCAGGGCACGTGCAGTATCTCGAGAAAGCAAAAGCGCTGGGTGATATGCTGGTCGTGGCAATCAACAGCGATGCCTCTGTGCGCCGACTCAAAGGGGAAAGACGACCCATAAACTCTGAGCAAGACCGTGCGTATATCTTGAGTCGTCTGAAGCCAGTTGATCTGGTCGTACTGTTTGATGACGATACACCCCTACGCGTCATTGAGGCACTGCTGCCAGATGTGTTGGTCAAAGGCAACGATTGGGCAATAGAAAATATTGTGGGCAAAGATGTGGTTGAAGCAGCAGGCGGCGAAGTGCGCACAATCGAGTTCTTAGACGGACGCTCTACGACGGGTACAATCGAGAAAATTTTGAAAGCATACCGATAACTACTACTAAACTTTGAGCGCGCATCGTGATGAAATGGAGCGATAAAATATGGCTATTGCTTGCATTAATTGCAAAGTGGCTATATCGCCTCGCAGGCTTTGTGTTCCGCAATGTCGCCTATCTTGCTTTTTTGCTTTTTGTGATTGGCGCTGCGCTCTTTGGGTATGCACAAACCGAGCACGGCAAAGCCTTTTTGAAACAAAAGGCAACTGAGCTGTTTGCCACAAATTTCAATGGCAGGCTGGTCTTTAATGAAGTTTCGCTCATCTTCCCAAATCAATTGACAATCGACAGCGTTAAGATCTATGTCGGGCAGGATAGCCTGCCAAGTGTATCTGTGCATCGGCTTGCAATTGACCTCGACAGCGATGTGCTCTATGATGGCGTACTAAACGGTTTCGTAGACCGCATTCACTTTCGCCGCATCTATTTGCGCAATCTACTGCTGCACCTTGCTGAAGATACAACTGGCGAACTGTCGCTTCTCAAACTGTTGAAATCCAGTCCCGACGCACAAGCAGACACCACAGAAACTCTCCTACCAAAACTCATCTTTGATGAAATCGCCGTTGAGAACGCACACATTCTTTGGCAGCGCGTGCTGGCTAAACCCCCAGAGCGAGACTCTGTCATCTACGACACGTGGAAGTTGTCGAACTTTAACTTGCTTTGTTTTTGCGAGTATAGCAACGATATGCTCACGCTTATTTTGAGAGAGTTGCAGTTTGAAGAGCCAGATAAGAGTCTTGCATTGCGCCGACTGTCGGGCTTTTTTGCAATTACAAGAGAGCGTGTGGAGATTTTAGGACTGAGAATGGAAACGAACGCTTCTCGCTTAGCGTGCAATGCTTCACTGACAGGCATTGATGTGTTTTCCCCTATCACGCGAGAGGTAATTGAAAAGACGCGCTTCATGATTGATTTAGATGTATCGCAGATTGTGCCAGAAGAGTTTCAAACGGTGGTACCTGATGTGCAATTGCCCAAAGGTGAATTTGCAGCGTTGATTGAAGCGCGCGGCTGGTTAAACAACTTTACGCTCTCGCCAAGTTATGTGCGCACGCCAGAAAGTGAGCTCAATGTGTCGGGTGAAGTGGTGGGCATCACATCGCTGGAATCGCTGTGGGTAAATTTAGTGGTGCGTGAGTCGCGTTTGTCGATACCTGAAGTAGCAAAATTGCTTGCCATAGAAAGTCTTGAACCCTATCGTGGCTTAGGTGTGGTAGAGTTTGATGGACGCTACCGCGGCACAGCCGAAAACTTTAAGGCTGAACTCAATGCGGCATCAGGTGCGGGGATCATCAACGCAAATTTGGAGATGAGTTTTAAGCCGAGCTATCCTGTGCGCTACATTGGTGACCTGAGTCTGCAGAATCTAAACCTAGCAACGGTACTGGGCGATTCCTCGCTGCGCACGGACATCAATTTCAGTGGAGAGATAGTCGGCAGTGGTACAGATTTTCTGCGCCTACGCGATGTCGATACACGCCTCAAAGGCAGGTTAGAACAGTCATCATTTGGCACGCGCAAAATCTCTTCTGCGACATTAAACCTAAGCGCGGCAAGGCAGAAAGCAATTGGGGAACTTCTCATTACTGCAGATAAACAAACCTTTCGCTTTGATGGCGAACTTGACCTAAGACAAAAGGAACCGCGCTACAGAGGTAAAGCCCTACTAGAACAGGTCGATTTAAGCCAGTGGATTGATGACGACAGTCTCACCACGCATCTTACCATGAGCTGTGAATTAGACGGCGAGAGTTTCGATTTGGCTAAGGTCAGCGGCAATTTCAAAATCACCTTTGATTCATCGCGCATTGGCAAGTTGTATGTGCTTGCAGGCACAGAAGCCTCAGTGCGCCTCTCTCAAAGCGATAGTCTTTCCTATGTCAAGTTGGAGAGCGATGTGGCGAATTTTGAAGCTGAAGGGCAATTTAATCTTGAGGCTCTGTTGAAACTGCTGTCGTTGCAAAGCGCGGTCATCAATGAAGAGATTTTGAAAGACAACATCTTTCGAAGTCCTGCAGAGCAAAAGCGCTATGAGCGCCTGATGGCACGCTCCGACAAATTGCTGAAAGATTTGCAGCGCAAGTCGCCCCGCAGCGGAGCCAAAGCAACACAAGAAGAAGCGAGCATTAGCGATTCTTTGCTGACGCTGCCCACGCTCAATGTGCGCTATAAACTTGGATTCAAGAGTCTGTCAAAAATTGCGTTGGTGTTGCAGTCGGGCGACTTTAACGCAATCGGTGAGCTCTCTGGTGAATTAAGCAGTCAGCCTGAGGCGTGCAGTTTTAAGGCAACTTTGAGCGTTGATTCCTTACGCTATGGAACTATTCTGGCGGCACGCACGCTAACAGCGTCGCTAAGCTATACTGACGAGTTGCGATCTGATCTGACACAAGCGCGTACCTTTCACGAACTTAAGAGCACGCTCAACGCAAGCGTCTTTCGAATGAAGGTCGGCGATCAGCGTTTTGTTAGAACGTCGCTGCAGGCTAAATACACACCGAGCAACCTTGAGCTGAATTTGCGCACCACTAACCAAAATACACGTGGGCTGTTCGACCTCGATGCAGCAGTGCGCGTTGCGGATGATCTCTACACCATTTCCTTGCGAGATGCCACATTTGCGACACAAAATTACTTCTGGCAAAACGATGAAAATGCTCAAATCGTCATTAGCCGCGAACTGATCAAGTTCGAAAAACTAAGTTTTCACAACAATGAACAAGAGATTTTGCTGCTTGGAGAGTTTAAACTTTCAGGTAAGAGCGACCTTGCACTGAAGGTCAAGGATTTTTCACTTGCCGATATTCGTCAATTTCTATTTGATTCGCCAAACACGCAACTGGGCGGAATTCTCAATCTCTCACTTGATCTGACAGGAAACTTTACTTCGCCTGAAGTTACACTGACAGCGACGCTTGATAATCTCCTTTACGAAACCATTGATGTTGGGCATCTTGATTTTGCAGGAAAGTATCTTGATACTGAAAAAGCCTTCACGTTTAAGCTAAGTGCAAATAGCGACACAGCGCGCTACGCTTTGCTGAAATTGCCACTCAAGCCTTACACGCATCTGAAAGGCACAGGACGCATTCCGATCGATCTTTCCATTGATGCCAAAGAACGCTTGCCAAAGAAAGATCGTGTGTTTGTCGAGATTACTTGCCCCGATATTAGCCCGACGGTTTTAGAATTTGCGGCGCCACTGCGAAATACATCTGGAGCAATCAGCTTGCGCCTAACCTTTGCGGGCTATTTCCCAAGCCCAGCTTTAGAAATGTCGCTGTGGGTGAAAAACTTGCGTACTACGGCTATTGCTTCAGATGTGGAATATATCGTCAATGGCAGCGCAGAAATTACGCCAGACCGTGTAAGTTGGCGCGCCGTAGATGTGCGCGATAGACAAGGTGGCACGCTGCGCACAAGTGGCTCGGTGCAAATGTCCAATTTTGAGGTGCAGCGATTCAACATTGAACTGAACTTTTCTAAGCTTTTGCTCTACGATAAACAGGCAGGGAGAACTGATGACCTGATTGGACAACTCATAGCAAGTTCAGATGAGCTGCGCTTTTCAGGCACACTCGATGAACCTATGCTCTCTGGTTCGCTGCGCTTGGATAGGGGACGGCTCTTGCAGTACCGTTCAGGCTCAAGCAAGGGCTCGCAAATTGTCGAAGCCTCTCGCTTCATTACAACCATCGTCGAAGAAGATACATCGCTTGAAGCACGCTTGCGGCGTAATCCGAAACTGAACCTGACGCTCGATGAAGAATTTGAACTTTCGGAAACGGCACGTGCTATTCGCTCGGCTTACAAAAGCTCTTTTGTCGACGATATGTCAATGTCGTTGCGCGTCTCTACAGTGCAACCGCTCGTCTATACGCTGGTCTTCGATAGGTTTTTAGGTGAGCAATTGGAAAATGCAACGATTGAAGACCTTGCACTGACTATCAATAAGCGGCGTTTGAGCTATCGTGTGTTCGGCACAGCAAGTATTACTTCAGGACGCTACAACTTCTATGGTGTGCCTTTTGAAATTGAGCCGGGGGCAACGATGAAGTGGTTTGGTGGTGGACTGACCGATGCGACGCTCGATATTTTTGCGCGCTATCAAGTGCGAGTGATGGCGCAAACGCGCAATGAATTGGAAAACGTGGTGCTGCGTCCGCACATTGCAGGCACAGTTGAAGATCCACGCATTGAAATTGGCTACATTTTGAATGAGCGCGCTTACAAAGACCCTAGCACACGCCTCCCTGGTGAAGATGATCCAAATGCTCTCTTGAATTTCGTAACGCTGCTCACCGCACGCCAGTGGGTAGTGCGCCCAGGCAGTGTGGGCAGTACGCTCTCGAGCGGACTTTTAGCAAGCGCAGGACTTTCAGCAGGAGCTGGCTTGCTTTCGACACAGGTTACTCGCCTTGCCTCAGCTATTCAAGGCGTACAGACGATCAATATCGATTTTGCGCGCGATCGAAGTGGGCAAGTTGCAGGTGTGGATTTTTCGCTTGAGTACGTGGTGCCGGGTACCGATGGAAAGCTGGTGATTACAGGCTCTGGCTCGACAGCCGCGGTGGATTCACTTGGCAGAAGCAACAACGCTATCAGCAACTCACAGCGCTTGGAATATCGACTCAGCCGTAATTTCGTGCTCGAAGCCTTCCGAAACTTTGGACCGAATAACTTCAACTTATTCAATAATACTATCGCAGAAGTTTGGGGTATCGGTATTTCCTACCGTGAAAGCTTTCACACCTGGTCCGAACTGGGCGCGCGTTGGAACATTTATTTTGATGCTTTCAGTCGCTGGCTATCGGGCAGTAAAGCGCAAGAGACAGACAAAACCCCACGCGTGGATACGACTGCACCGAAGAATGCCGTCTCAGGTGTCACGTTGCCATCGCTCAATCCAGCGCCGCCCGATTCCAGCACAGCAAAAACGCCATTCTCAGGTGCAGATACAACTGGGCACAGCGCACTGCCGCCTCGCACAGACTCGAGTGCTGTGTTGCGTCGACGACCAAAGTAATACAACACTGTTGGTATTATTGGGATGTTTCGTAGATTACTCAGAAACAACGCACGATTTGGGCCCCTGAATGTCGCATCAAGTTCAGATGAAGCCTCTCACGAAAACCTTGCATGACAATGGCAGATCGACCCTACATTTTCTTCGAGCTAACAAGTAGCCTTTGTTCGCAGTGCCTACGCAAAGTTGAAGCAAAAATCATTTTCCAAGATGGGCAGGTGTATCTCGTCAAGCGTTGCCCTGAGCATGGCTACGAAAAGGTGCTGATTTCGACCGATGTCGAGTACTACAAAATGCAGCGCGCGTTCTTGAAGCCCGGTCAACTCGTTAAAAAATTTAACACATCCGTTCAATATGGGTGTCCGTACGACTGCGGGATATGCACAGATCATGAACAACACGGCTGCCTAACGCTAGTGGAAATTACAGACTATTGCAACCTCACATGTCCAGTGTGTTATGCAGAATCATCACCGCAACGCCTCAAACACCGTTCATTTGAGCAAGTAGAGTTCATGCTGGACTGCATTGTGCATAACGAGTGTGAACCTGATGTGGTGCAGATTTCAGGGGGTGAGCCGACTTTGCACCCCGACTTTTTCAGAATACTCGATGCCGCTAAGGCTCGCCCAATTAAACACTTGATGGTGAACACCAATGGCATTCGCATTGCTGAAGATGCCGCCTTTGCAAGGCGTCTTAGAGACTATATGCCTGACTTTGAGATTTACCTGCAGTTCGATTCATTTGAAGAGCATGTCTTGAGAGAACTGCGCGGTGCAGATTTGCGACGCATTCGTCTGAAAGCCTTAGAGCGATTAAACGACCTTGAGATTTCGACGACGCTAGTTGTAACACTCAAAAAAGGCTTAAACGACCACGAAATTGGTCGCATCATTGAGTTTGCCTTAGAGCAGCCGTGCGTGCGTGGCGTAACCTTTCAGCCAATTCAAGTCGCAGGGCGCACCGAAGACGTCAATCCAGAAACAGACAGACTCACACTTGCTGAAGTGCGCCAAGAAATTTTGCGCCAGACGAGCCTCTTCAAGCCTGAAGACCTTATCCCCGTGCCATGCCATCCCGATAACATTGCAATGGGCTATGCACTGAAACTTGGCGGCAAAGTGATTCCGCTGACAGGAATGATCGACCCACAAGTCTTACTCAATACAACCAGCAGCACGATTATCTATGAGCAACATCAGGATGTGCAAGCGCATCTTATCAAACTGTTTTCAACTTCACCGTCGCCAACTTCGTGCGCGCTTTCACTAAAGAAACTCTTATGCTGCTTGCCAATGGTACTGGCGCCAAAGGAACTCTCTTACAAGAATGTCTTTCGCCTGATCATCATGCAGTTTATGGACGCCTACAATTTTGATGTACGCTCGGTCAAACGCACCTGTGTGCATATCGTGCATCCCGATGGGCGCCTCATTCCATTTGATACTTTTAACCTCTTTTACCGTGATAATAAAGAGGCCTATCTAAAAAAGCTCCAAACTGAATATGCCCCAAAACAAATCGTTGAAAGCCAGGAACTCAGATGAGCAACTCATCAGAACAAGAAAACATCGGTGCAACTTTGCTGCTGGTTATTGTCGGTATCTTCCTTGGAATAGGGGCATCAGTACTCTTCGCGATTTCTTCGGTTATGCTCTTTGGGATAGTCATAACTATACTAGAAGGGGTAGGAGCGGAAGTGGGAAAGTTAGCGGACATGATCATACTCATAGTGCCATTTGCTGCAATGTTAGCTATAGTATACTACGTGCTTTCCCACAAGCCCAAAGGTATAATTTTAGGTCTAACGATTGGAGGTGCGCTTGGCTTGCTACTTAACGGTATGTGCAACGCAGTATTTCTCAATCTATGATGGGCAAGTGAAAAGTAGAGATGATTGCACTACTATCAGGTAGGTAAATATCGAGCACATTTTCGTAAATTCAATCTAAACATTCAAAAAAAGTTTGACTATGAAAGTAAATGTTGATGCTCAATCGGGATTTTGTTTTGGCGTGCAGTTTGCCATTGAGATGGCAGAAAGTGAACTGCAAGATACTGGACACCTTTATTCGCTTGGCGATATCGTGCATAATACCGTAGAAGTGCAGCGCCTAAACCAGATGGGGCTGCAAACCATTAGTCGAGAGGAGTTCTTCAAACTCAAAGATACTCGCGTGCTCATCAGAGCGCACGGTGAACCGCCTGAGACCTACAAGTTTGCACAAGAGCACAACATTGAACTCATTGATGCCTCTTGCCCTGTCGTGTTAAAACTTCAACGCCGCGCCCGCGATTTTTACCAGAAAGGCTACCAAATCTTGATTTACGGCAAAAAAGAACATGCAGAAGTTATCGGCGTCAATGGTCAATGCAATAATGAAGCGATTGTTATTAAGCATGCAGATTTGAGTGATGAATCTGAAATAGCTGCGATTGATTTTAAGAAAAAGACAGTTTTGCTCTCTCAAACTACGCAAGACACCAAAGGCTTCTACGAGCTGCGTGATAACCTGCTCAAACGCTTCGCTGCAAGTGGCAACGCTGATAAGTTTGACCTTGCCTCAACGGATGCAGAAGCTGCAGAGTTTCTTGCAAAGGATACCATCTGCCGTCAAGTCTCAAACCGTGATGAAAAGCTAACCAAGTTTGCACAACAGCATGAAGTTGTGGTCTTTGTGGCAGGTAAAAAGAGCTCGAATGGCAAAGTGCTCTTTGGAGTGTGTAAGGCAGCAAATCCACGCACTTATTTTGCTGAACACGAAGGCGAGTTGCAGGCTGAATGGTTCCAGCGCAGCGATGGCTTACCCGTTGAAAGTGTAGGCGTATGCGGGGCAACCTCTACGCCCATGTGGCAAATGCAACTGATTGCTGACATCATTCGCAAAAAATTTGCTCCTGAGCCTATTGCATCATAAAAAAGTCGCTTTGCTGGGTGCACTATATCATCAAATGCCTGGAGCAAAAAATGTTCAGCAAGCAAATCTCGCCTGAACGTGATGGCAAGAGCGATGTGAGCAAAAGTCTGAAGAGAAGTGCACCTATCGCCCTGATTGCGCGCGCTGCATCGTGTAGATGCCTGCAATAGTGAGCACGCCGCCAACGATAACATTCCATGTAAGGCTTTCTTCGAAGAACAAGACACCAAAAAGCGCTGCCCCGACAGGCTGCCCATTCATAAAAATCGAGACCAGTGAAGATTCAATTTTGCTCAGGGCATAAGTAAGAAGCACATACATCACAACAGACATAAAGAGCGTAACGTACCCAAAGGCAATCCATGCTTTAAGCGAGATTTTGCTTGGCTCAAATTCGCTAAGATTCCAGATGCCAACAGGTGAGTAGATAACTGTGCCAAGCATCATAATCAGTGCGGTTGCTTGAATAGGGTCGTAGCCTTGTAGCCATTTTTTGCTAAGCGCAATATAGAGCGACCAGCTCAGGACGCCTAGCAGCATAATTAGGTTGCCGCGCATGAGTTCATCGTTGAGTGAAACTCCCCGTGCAAAAAGAACGATACTAACGCCAACAAGCGCGACGGCAATGCCTGAGATTTTGCCAAATGTAAATGCTTCGGTGCGCAGAAACCAGGCAGAAAAAAGCAGCACGACAAGCGGAGTCATGGCATAGAGTACGGCGCCATTAGCAGAAGTTGTGTATTTCAAGCCAATCATGTAGGAGGCTTGGTTGATGCTGATACCGAGCAGCCCCAGCAGAGAAAATTTGAGCCAATCAGTCAGCGTGTGGCTTTTACCTTGCAAGCCGCCGCGAGAAAAAAAGATAATAGCAAAAATGAGCCCCGCCCCACACATGCGCAGAAAGGGCAAAACAAAGGGATTGAATTCAGCAGCAGCCGTGCGCGTAAAGCCATAAGCTAAGCTAGCAATGGTGGTCTGCCCAATCATAGCGATGATACCTAAGCGCTGATTGCGCGCCCGTATCGCATCAAGAGAAAGAGAGGTCTCTGCGGTTACGATAGACATTGAGTGCAAGTCCTATTGCAATAAAATTGGCGAAAAAGTGATGAGCGCCGTAGGAAAGAAAAGGCAAGGGAATACCAATGACCGGCATAAGCCCGACCGTCATGCCAACATTGACGACAATATGCCCCAGAAAAAGCGAAGCAATGCCAGCAAGCATCAGCAGCGTAAACTTGTTTTTTATACTGTTGGCAAGCATAAGCAGGCGTAAAATCAAAATGAAAAATGCCAGCAACACAATTGCGCAGCCAATAAAGCCAAATTCTTCACCGATGACACAAAAAATAAAGTCGGTCCACTGCGCTGGAATAAAGCGCAGTTGCGTTTGCGTGCCTTGCAGAAATCCTTTGCCAAAGAGACCACCAGAGCCAATGGCGACTTTGGCTTGCAGGGCGTTGTAGCCTGCACCTTGCGGATCTAACATCGGGTCTAAAAAAGTTTGAATGCGCTTGAGTTGATGCGGCTTTAAGACTTTTTCTGCATAGACGTTGGTCATAATACCCGCTGTGATTCCAGCGCCAATCGAGGCAATCGAAAGCCAGGGCTTCTGACGCATAGAAAGCAAGATGAACAGCACAACGCCTGCAAGCGCAGTTAAAATGTAGAGGTTGATAAACCCAACAAGTGCAAAGGCAACAGGCACAGCAAGCACGAGGACATAGTAAAACTCAAATCCAGCGAGCACAAACATCGGCACAATGAAAGTAAGGTAAGTGAGCGCCGTGCCTGTATCAGGCTGCAACATAATGAGTGCCACGGGCAATAGCACAATGCCAAGTGCAGTAAGAAAGCCTCTAAGCGAGCGGATATTCGTCTCACGGTGCGAAAGGTATCGTGCCAGTGCGATAATGGTTGTAAACTTTGTGACCTCTGACGGCTGAAAACTTGCACCTGCTATCTGAATCCAGCTCAGCGAGCCTGAGACTTTGCGTCCCAGAATCAGTACAACAATTAAGGCAAGAATGGAAAGCGCATACAGCAGGTATGCCCAATCTTGGAAAAAGCGGTAAGGCAGAAACATCACAACCGTCATGGCAACAAGACTGATACTCAGCCAGAGCAGTTGCTTGTGAAAGTTTGTCATCACACCAACGCCATGGCTAGTGCTGTAGATTGCAGCAAGACCGAAAGCAACCAGAGTCAGCGTGCTAAACAAGATGACAAAGTCAATCGGGAATTGTCCTGTACGCTCACGCATCATAATAAGAAGCGGCACTCGAGTTATATTTGTTTCTGTGTAAAAATGCGTCTGATACTTTCAATCTGATACTTTCAAATAAGTAGCCATAATTTACATCAAATCAACTTTGGCTCTAATGCAAAGTTCACAAAGCGAACCAGCAAAGACGCCTGAAAATTTCCGAGCAGGATTTGCTGCAATTATTGGGGAACCAAATGTGGGCAAATCCACACTGCTCAATGCAGTGCTTGGTGAAAAACTCTCTATCGTTACGCGAAAGCCACAAACCACACGAAAAAAAATCTTAGGAATTTATTCAAGCGATGATTGCCAAATAGTTTTTATTGACACGCCGGGCATTATGCAGCCAAAGTATAAACTGCATAGTGCGATGCTAAGTGCAGCAGAGAGCGCAAGACATGATGCTGATGTCGTACTCTTCATCATCGATGCGGCACATTACGTGGCAAAAAATCGCATGCTCAAAGATGATCTTGCTTTTCAGCGCATTCTAAATGCAACCCAGCCTATCATTTTAGTGGTTAATAAAATCGATTTGCTGCACAAAGATGATCTAGTGGTCTTGCTCGATAGACTCTCAAAAGAATTTGACTTCAAGGAAATCGTGCCGCTCTCAGCATTGAACGCTGTGAATGTGGGCGAACTCATACATGCCATTCGACCCTACTTGCCCAACACCGAGCCACTCTACCCAACCGATATTTTGAGTACAGCATCAGAGCGTTTTTTTGTGAGCGAACTTATCCGAGAGAAAATTTTTGAGCAATTTTCCGAAGAAGTGCCTTACTCAACTGAAGTCGAAGTCGAAGAGTTCAAAGAACAGTATGAGCAGTCGGGGAGAAAGGATGTGGTGCGCTGCGCAATTGTGGTAGAGCGTGAATCGCAAAAAGCTATATTGATTGGCAAAGGCGGCGCAGCAATCAAAAAACTCGGTGAAGCAGCGCGCAAAGAGATAGAAGCATTTTTGCAGCGACCGATTTATCTTGAACTTTTCGTAAAAGTGCGTCCGGGCTGGCGAGAAAAAGATAGCCAATTGCGCCAGTTTGGTTACCAGTGAAGCGCTACAAGAGTCAAGACGAGGCATTGAACAAATCGAGCACTGAACTGATACAGAGCAACACGTGTTGTATGTAGGCAGTGCAGGTTTTAACAACATGCCAACGCCAAGCGCAGGGGGTGGCATCGCAAAGCAAAGGTTACATTGTATAAATCAAACACAGTCCGAAAAGTTATGCGCATTCTATGCAGCATAATGTCAGTTGTCTTTTTCATAGCGCTCTCTTTCAGCGCTGTTGCCCAAGAGATCTCAGTACGCGCTTCAGTTACAGAGGCGACGGTACCTGTAGGCGAACCATTTGAATACATCATAGAAGTACAAGGCAGTGTAGGCGTTGAGAGCATTCAACTAGGCAGACTCTCTGGTGTAGAAAAACGCGGCGAGTCGCAATCGACCAGCGTCAGCATTGTCAATGGCAAAATTTCACAGTCTCGTGTCATTGCCTACACACTTGTGGCAAGCACTGAAGGCAAGCTCACTATCCCAGCTGCAACCGTTAAAGTCGATGGCAAGACGTATCAAACGAATGCCGTAGAAATTACTGTCACGAAGGCAGCAGCGCGCGCACAAAATAATGGTAGCCCAGGCTCCAACACTTATCCTGACCTTGTCTTTATCAAGCCTGTGGTCAGCAAGACAAAATTGTATGTCGGCGAAGCTACGACAGTGATCTACAAACTCTATGAGCGTGCCGATGTGACAAACGTGGTCGTCGAAAAAGATGCTAAACCTGAGGGCTTTTGGGTAGAAGAAATTGATTTGCAGCAAGGACGAAGCAGTGTGCCGCATACGACTGAGTTTCTTAACGGTGTGCTATACAGAGTCTATACCGTCAAAAAGATGATTCTCTTCCCGACACGTGCAGGTACGCTGACCAATGGTGCCTACAAACTGAACTGCGATGCGCTGCTTACGAAAATTAAACAACAGCGTGGCAGAACACTCTTAGAAGACTTTGATTCGTTCTTTGGCTCACTGGGCAAGAAAGTCAAGATTGATGTGGTGGCACCAGAAATCAAATTCGAGGTGATGCCGCTGCCGGAGCCTAAACCAGAGGGGTTCACGGGAGCAGTTGGTAAATTTGCTCTGAATGCCACACTCGATAAGACAAAAGTCAAAGCAGGTCAGCCGATTGCCTTTACTTTTACGATAACAGGCGAAGGAAACATTCGCTCAATTACGCCCATTCCACTGACCCTGCCCAGTGAATTTGAAACATACGAGCCCAAAGTGCAAGAGAACATTAGTCGGCAGGGCGGTATCATCAGTGGCACGAAGACGATAGAGTATGTTGCCATTCCACGCGCTGGCGGAAAGTTTGATGTGGGCAGCGTGAGTTTTTCATTCTTCGATCCAGAAAAAGGCGAATACAAGACGCTCTCATCACCACGTTTTGAGATTGAAGTCGAAGGCGAGGCTGGTCTGACCGCAGCGGTGCCAATGGCAGAGCGACAAGCAGTCACAAAGATGGGGAGCGATATTCGCTTTATCAAAACCAACGCTGATTTGAAATATCGCCCGACACCAGTCTATCAGTCTATATGGTTTTACTCCTCCTTCCTCGTGCCATTGTTAGCCTTGCTCTTTGTGTGGATGCGCAAGCAACGCCAAGAGAAAATGGAACACGATGTTGCATTTGCGCGCGCCTATCGCGCCTCCCCTGAAGCCAAAAAGCAACTGAAAACAGCAAGCGACTTGCTCAAACAAAACAAGCAAAAAGAATTCTTTGCCGAAATTGAGCACGCAATTCTAAAGTTCATCGGCAATAAGTTCAATACCGACGACCTTGCGCTAACGAAAGATGAATTGCGCAGCTTGCTCCAAGAAAAAGGTGTTGCCCCAACGATAACAGAAAAGTGCCTACGCATCTTAGAAAAATCAGAATACTACCGCTACGCACCAGCCAGCGAGACCAAAGACGACCTTAACGCCATCTTCAGCGATGCAGAAATGATAATTTCTGAACTCTCCAAGCCAAAGAAGTGATGCAAAGTGTAGTCAAGCATGTAAAATGCGCAAGCGTTCTATGGCTGCTGCCGCTCGCCGTGTGGGCAACTGAAATCGACGCTGAGCGCCTGTTCAAAGATGGCAATCAATTCTATCAAGAAGGACAGTTTGCTCAAGCCTTAGAATGTTATGCAAAACTTGACTCGCTCGGCTATCAGAGCGGTGCGCTGTACTACAACATGGGCAATACCTACTACAGGTTAGGTGCCATTGGCTACGCAATCCTTTATTACGAGAAAGCGGCAAAACTCATCGGCGAGGATGAAGACCTGCGCACCAATCTGGAACTGGCACGCCTGCGCACGAAAGATAGAATTCAGCCCGTCCCGCGATTTTCCCTTGATGCTTTTGTGGAATCTCTCCTGCAAACTTTTTCAATGGGCGCTGCTGCAGTAGGCACAGTGCTGTCGTTTTATCTCCTCATTGGCATTGTGATTATGCAAATTCAAAAGTATGCTGTCAATCAAGTGCTTTTGAAAGTCGGGTTTTATGTCACGCTTGTTGCAACTGTATTCTTCATCTTGATATTCAGCGCAAAATCTGCGCGTGATACAGCACGCACTGAGGCGATTGTCATCGCAGCAACGCTCAACTTGAAGAGTGAGCCAAATCATGATAGCAAGACGCTTGTAACGGTGCACGAAGGGCTGAAAGTAGAAATCGTGCGAGAAGTAAGCGAGTGGGTAGAAATTCGGTTGCCAAATGGCGAGAAAGGCTGGACAAAAGCAGGGAATGTTGCGCTCATCTAATTGAATCTAATTGAACTTTCCAACACGCAAAACCGCTTGCACCGGCAGATCAGCAAGCGCAGCTTCCGTAAGACATAACCTTAGTTAAACGCAGACAGGCAAAGAAAGTTGCATTTGTCTGTAGTTTATGCTATAATAACACGCGATATAGAAAAATCGCCTGAAAGACATTTTTACTCTTAACAAAACAAGACACAACAAAGGAGTGGTAACATCAGCTACTTTCCTGAGATAGCCTAAACCGCGACGCTTGCCAGTTTATGCAGTGTGCATCAGTGCGCTTCCAAAGCACAAGCGCACAAGCATTTTTGAGCAGCGTCCGTGTACTCTGCGCGATTTTTCTCTATCACTGCATTTTCAAGAGAACAACAAAACATACTGGAAATGAAAAAAGCAATACTTCTCTTCACGACGTTGCTGTTTGCAAGTGGGCTTTATGCCCAAGAAAAGACCGTGTCAGGAACGGTAAAAGCGGCGGAAGATGGCAGTCCGCTGATTGGCGCCTCTGTTCAAGTAAAAGGGACACGCGTTGGCGTCAAAACTAACGTCAATGGTCAATATACGATTCAAGTGCCACCTGAAGGCACAACACTTGTGTTCAGTTACATTGGCTACCGTACCATTGAAGTGGTCATTGGCGAGAGAACAGTAGTGGATGTGAGCCTCGAGATCGATGCGAAATTGGCAGCTGAGATTGTGGTAACGGGCGTTTCAGAAGGCACTTCAGCAAAAAAACTTGGCTTTGCTATCGGCAAGGTCGATGAGCAAACACTCAAAGAAGTGCCAGCTGTCGACCCGGCGAATGCACTGCGTGGCAAAGTCTCTGGCGTTACGATTGTGCAGCCAACAGGTATTCCGGGTACAGCACCAACCATACGCCTCAGAGGATCTACCAATATTCAAGGTCAGTCCAATCCCCTGATTATTATTGATGGGATTATCACGCCACCGGGCACCACCTTAGCTGACATTGATATTAACAGTGTAGAATCTATTGAGGTCATCAAGGGTGCGGCAGGTGCCTCGCTCTATGGCTCACAGGCAGCAAACGGTGTGATTCAAATTATCACCAAGCGCGGTGCAGATAATCCGAATGCGACCGACTTTACAGCTCGAACAGAGTGGGGGTTTACGAACTTACAGCGCTTCTATCCACTGAATAATAGCCACCGTTGGAAAATTGACCCTAACACAGGGGATTTTCAGCAGGCTCTCGATAACCAACAGCGTCCAACTACCAATCGTGTGTTTGAGGAAGATCAACTCATGGATAACCCCTACCCCGGACAAGTGCGTAATCATCAAGAAGAACTCTTCAAGAACCGCAATTTTAATCAAAACTATTTTGCAATTGGCGCAACAGGCAAGAACACAAACTTCTTTGCGTCAGGTGCGAGATTGTTCAATCAAGGTATCTTAGAACTTACCCCTGCCTTTGATCGCTACAACATCAATCTTAATGCAGATCATAAAATAGGGGACTTCAAACTCTCTGGTTCAGTAAGATATACAAACTCAGTTGGACCCGATGCGATTGAGCGTGGTCAAGGCGGTCCATTCTATGGTGTGCTGCTCTTAGAGCCTGATTTTGATATTTATGCTGCAAATCCAGATGGTTCTCCCTACTGGGCATACCCTGGGCAAGTCCCGATACCCGGTGGGCGAAGAACCGTGTCAGGTAACAATGCAATAAACCCGCTCTATTCACTGGCTACAACGACATTTGACCTCAGAAGAAGTCGCATTTTAACCAACGCATCACTGAGTTATCAAATCCTTGATTGGTGGCGTGTCGAAGCGCAAGGATCATATGACCGTAGCGAAGAATTCTTCCAGCAAACAACTCGCCGTGATACCTACAACAGCAATATGAGTGCTTATACAAACGGCGGACTCACACGCTATGAAAGCATCGATGATGGACTTGTGCTTACCGCAAACTCTTACTTCAAACAGTCGTTCGGTGATTTCAATACATCACTGACACTGCGCTACCAATTTGAGCGATATACAGGAAACTTCGTACAAGTGTCAGGCTCACAGTTTGTAGTAAGCGAAGTGCCTCAACCACAGGCGCTTACCACCACTACGCTCTCAAATACGGGGCTTAACACGGATGTGCGCGCTGAGAATATCTTTGCAAATGCTATCATTGACTACAAAGAAAAGTATATCTTTGAAGCGTTGATACGCCGAGATGCCTCATCGCTCTTTGGAGCAGAAGAACGCGCGCAGATTTTCTTCCGTCTCTCAGGTGCATGGCGAATCACAGAAGATGTGGAACTCCCAGGCATTCAAGAGTGGAAAATCCGTGCATCATACGGTACATCAGGTCAGCGTCCACCATTCATCGCACAATATGAGACGTTCAATATTGTCAATGGTGTGCCTGTAAAAAACCTTTTGGGTAATAACAGGCTGCGTCCATCGCGCGTAGCAGAAATTGAAGTGGGAACAAACCTGTTTTTCCTCAACCGCTTCAACTTTGAATTCAACTACGCGACAGCAACCGCTGATGACCAGGTGCTGATTGTACCACTGCTAGCCTATGCAGGCTTTACGCAGCAGTTCCAAAACGCAGGGCAGATGCGTACCAACACCATTGAGTTTTCACTTGGTGCAGAAGTCCTAAGAGAAGAAGATTGGAAATTCAATCTTAATATTGTTGGAAGTCGCACCATTCAAGAAGTGACGCAACTGGGTCGACCACCGTTCCCAACAAATGGAAATTTCGGTGTGGCAAGCGGTGGTGGTGTAGCAGGAACGATGTTCCGCATTGAAGCTGGACTGCCGTTCGGTATCATGTATGGCAACCGCCATGCCCGCTCGCTCGATGAATTACAAGTTGATGCAAATGGCTTCGTGACTAATCTGGTAGGCTTGCCGAGAGGCACTCTGAAAAGAGAAGACTTTACTATTAACTCCGACGGCTATGTTATCCGTCGCTCTGTAGGAGGTAGTCCTGTAGAAGGTACGATTAATGAACGAGTGTGGCTTTTAGCAGCAGAGGACGGCTCGCCACTCGTGACAAAAATTGGTGACTCAAACCCCGACCTGATCCTTTCCGTAGGAGGCACGCTCTCATGGAAAAAACTGTCACTTTACTTCCTTTTGGATACACAGCTAGGTGGTAACATCTATAATGCAACGCGTCAATTGCTCTACTTCAATGAGCGCCACGCTGACCTTGATCAAGCAGGAAAGCCAGATGATAAGAAGAAAGTGGTCAACTACTACATTGGCGGTCTAACACCCGGACTCGGTATTGGTCTCTACAACAACAATAACCCGACAGAACACTTCGTAGAGTCTGGTACCTTCCTAACAGTGCGTGAAATCAACCTGAGTTACACATTTGATGCAGATATTCTGAATACGATTGGCATTAACTTCATTCGTGATGTCCGCTTGTCGCTGGTAGGACGCAATCTGCTCACTTTCACTAGCTACACAGGCTACAATCCTGAAGTTGCGCTGGCAGGCAATGCAACAAGCTTCCGGGTAGATCAATTCACTTATCCTGTGTTCAGAACATTTACATTAGCACTACAGGCACGGTTCTAAGTCTAAGATTGGGGCGCGCAATGCGTGCCCCGCTACGACTTAAAAAAGTGCTAAATTTTGAGCTGTGAAATTTCATCAAATAAATTCACGAACAATGAAAAGACTTTTTATTCCACTCCTTGCTGCGGCAACCTTGCTCACGATGGCAAGTTGCGCTGACCTAAACGTCAATAACCCGAACAACCCTGATACACGCAGAGTGCTGGCAACACCTCAAGATTTGCAAGGTATTGTGGCGGGTGCGTTCGTAACACTCTATAACCCTTGGCAAGGCTACCAGCACAATGTCCACATGGAATGGACTGCAGACTATGTTACAATGACTAATGCGTTCCGAGGGTTCTGGAATTTCTTTAAAGTAGAGCCACGCGTACCATGGGATAATACGCTTGCAAATAGCAGTGGAGACATTACAAGCATTCCGTTCCAACGCTGGCATGCTGCCATCTCTAATGCGAATGATGTGATTCGCGCAATTGAAGTTGAAAGAAAAAGTGCAGGAACGCCAGCCGTCAATGCTGCAACACTCGCTGGGGCATGGTTTGTACGTGCAATGGCTCTGGGCTACCTTGCTACCTCCTTCGACAAAGCCTACATCGTCTCGCCAACTCAAGACCTAGGGCAACGGCTGGATTTTTCAAACTACCGAGAAGTTATGGCAGAGGCACAGAGAAGTTTTGATCGTGTCATAAAAATTTGTGACAGCGTGCAGTTTACTCTGCCAGCCTCTTTCATCAATACGCCAGTACCCTATAGCAATGTAAAGCTAGTTCGGCTGGCCAGAACATATGCAGCGAACTTCCTTGTGCAAAATGCTCGCAACAGTGCAGAAAATAGACAAACAAACTGGGCACGCGTGCTGGAACTCACGGCTCAGGGGATGACGGAAGATTATGTCATCAATCTTGATGGCAATAACTGGCAAAATTGGTTTGTAGAAATCGCAGGACTATCCTGGTATTGGCGTACCGATCATCGCGTGATTCGTCATATGGATCCGACCTATCCTACAGGCTATCCCTCCACAGGAACACTGGGACGAGCAGATACTACAAGGGATGCACGTGCGCGAGAGGCAACTGGATACTTCAAATATGAAAGCAGCTTAGCGTTCTTCCGCTTAGATAGAGGTCCTCAACTGCGTAGCCATTACCGTTTCAGCCGATACGATGACCTATATCTCTCAGATGGTATTGGACCATGCGTATTTCTCTATGCAGAAACGAATCGACTCTTGCGTGCAGAAGCCCTTGTCATGCAAGCTACACCAAACATTGGAGCAGCTGTTGAACTGCTGAATGCAGGTCGTAGGACAACAGTAGGTCGGTTGGCGCCGCTGCCAACAAATGCAACACGCGAAGAGGTACTCAACGCGATTTTCGTTGAGCGAGATCTTGAGCTGATGATGACCGATTTTGGTATCCACTTTAAGGACATGCGTCGTAGAGATGCTTTGCAGCGCGGGACGATCTTGCACTTCCCTGTCCCTGCTGTTGAACTTGCAGCACGTCAAGAAGCCCTTTACACGTATGGTGGCGGAGCTGGTGATGGAACAAACACCGCAAACGGCTCAAACTCTTGGCTCGGACCAACAGGTACACGCTTTACTGGTGGACAAACGCAGCCATAAGCCATCTAATCCTGATGTTAAAAAAGCCAGTCTAACTCAGACTGGCTTTTTCTTTCACTTTGCTGTTTGAAAGAAGTTAGTAACTAACTCCCAACAAAGTATAACTAAATCAGTCAAGACAAGAACGATAGCAAGTTTTTCGTTGAGTGATTTACCACCCCATGTGATTGCAGAATATCAATGATTTACTTTATATTAAAAAAACATTTTTCTGTCGCAACGCAAGAATAAAACAACCAAGGTCAGTTAAGAACATTTTCAGATTCATGTCATTCAACTTGCCGATATCCAAAGGCTGGACACGCTGAATTCCAGAGATAATTCAGGCTTTGAGCAACTAAAACCTTAAAAAAAGTATGAGAAGACAAACTACAAAAAGCTTGTTTGTGCTTGGCATGATAATGCTCTGTGTAGGTCTTGTGAGCGCACAAGCACAAACAGAAACAGGAGAAATTAGAGGTGTCGTTACAGATGCAAACGATGCGCAGAAGTTAATCGGTGCACAGATAACGATTTTAGATACGAGGATTGGAGCGGTAACAAATGTAAATGGTGAATATGTGCTGCGTCGAGTACCGCCTGGTGAATACACAGTTGTGGCAAAATATATTGGATATAAGTCTGCAACGAAGCAAGTTACTGTGGAGGCGGGAAAGACAGTAGAAGTAAATTTTGAACTTGTGCCTTCAGCGGTGAGTGCAGAAGAAGTGGTGGTAACAGGTCTAGCAGCAGCAACAGAAAAACGTAAGCTCTCTGCACCAGTTCAGTCAATCACCCCACAAATGATTCAAAATATAACGGTGCAGTCAATTGATCAGTTGTTGCAAGGGCAAATTGCTGGTGTCTCTGTTGGCATGGCTTCAGGACTGCCGGGCACGGGTTCGCGCATTCAATCTCGTGGGGTCAAAAGTGCTGCCAATAATTCCACGCCCGTGTTTTATGTGGATAATGTACGCGTTGATGTAGGCGATAACTTTGGGATTGGTACAGGCGGCACAGTCAGTTCCTCTATGGCACAGTTGGTAACAGGAGAAATTGAACGTGTGGAAGTTGCCTTAGGGGGCTCTGCTGCAACACTTTATGGCACACAGGCGGCAAACGGTGTTACACAAATTTTCACGAAAAAAGGCGTTCCGGGCACGCCAACCGTGAGGGTAGTGGCAACACTGGGTGCTGACAATCCTGAAACAAAATTTGTTCAAGAAGAGGTAACGCGCCGTCTCTTCTTCCAAACTGGCTTTTTCCAGAACTATACACTGAACCTCAATGGCGGTGGGGACATTTTTACCTATAACATTTCTGCAATGGCGCGCAGCACAAATGGATTTATCACCAGAAATCAAGCGCGTGATGATCTCTACAACATCGCTTTTGGGGCGCGTGCGATTTTCAACGATAAGTTAGATGCTGAAATCTCCACAACATTTATCCGCAATGGCTTTAGCCGTCTCAATCAGGGCAATAACATCTTTGCCCCACTGGGTGCAATGGAAACGGGCGTCGCATTCCGGGAACGGCGATTCACACCAGCAGGTACAGACAATCCAGATAGCCTACTTGCACTCTGGATGTTGCCTGAATACGATGAGAATGTCAACCGTATTATTACCTCGCTGACACTCAACTATGTGCCATTCAAATGGTTTACGAATCGAGTGACGATAGGCTTTGACTACAACAAGCGCGAAGCACGGTTCCTTACACCTATTGAAGCAAGCATTGCATTTGGCTCAGCCGTGCTGGGCAGCATCACGCGCGCTGACCGTGAGTTTATGCAGCCTATCATTAACTATGCAGGAAGTATCCGGCTACCGGAATTAGAAGTCGCAACCATTTCATTGAACTTCGGTGGTGAAGCGTTCCGTCAAGATATCCGCTCGATATTTGGCTCAGGTCAAAACCTGGCAGCAGGCACGCGTACCTTTAACCAAGCAGGTATTGTTACAGGCTCTGAAGGGGTCGGTTCGATTTTCTTAGCCGGTGCTTTTGCTGAAGTACGCGCAGAACTCTTAAAGCATATCTTCATTGATGGAGGAATGCGCTTTGACGGCAGTACCGCGTTTGGACGAAATGTGTCTTTCATACCACTGGCACGTGGCGGTATCGCTGCTATTCTCTCCGATTTTGAGTTTTATCCCTCAGAATGGAAAAATACGTCTCGTTTGTCAAACTGCGAGGCGCGCTCGGTCAAACAGGTAACTTCCCAGCCCCATTCCTCAGAGACCGCACGTTTAGCGCTCCGTCATTCTTAGGCTCAGCGGCGATCGCACCAGCAAACCCAGGAAATCCCGACATCAAGCCTGAGTTTGTAACCTCCCTCGAAGGCGGTGTAGAACTCGGTTTTCTTGAGGACCGAATCTCCTTCTCGGTAACATACAGTGCCACACAAACGACAGACGGACTGTTTGCCGTACCGAGTGATCCTGTAACAGGATTTGGGCTGGTACAGCGTAATGTCGGTTCGGTGTTCAATGGTGTGTGGGAACTCTCTCTGTCTGGGAATGTGATAAAAATTACAGACTTCGAGCTAAATGCGCGACTGAATATGGCGTTTGTAAGAAATGAAGTAACGGATATCGGTACGGTTGGCGGTAGACCCATTCCAGAATTTGGTGTCGGTGGCTTTGCGTTCTCAGGTCTGTTTGTGTCAAATGGACGACCGATTGGTGCTATTCGTGCTAATCGCTTAGCGCAAGAAGCTGACGGGACATATCGTGGGCGCTTTATTCCAAACCAGTTCAACGGTGCACAGTCCATTCCAACCTACTTTGGCTCTCTTACCCTGGAGGCGGTTGTCATAAGAGACATTACCGTCAGTGCGCTGTTTGAATACTCGGGCGGTAATGCCCTGATCAATACGCTACAAGTGCTTAGAATTGCCAATGGCTACCCCGACGCACGGGCGCGGATCCCCGGCTATGTGTCATTTAGCCAGAACTCTGTAGTAAATCCAGCGAACTTTGCTGCCTATGGCGCCTTCTTTGTCGAAGATGCGCGCTGGATTAAATGGCGTGATGTAACCGTGCGCTACCGCAATGCGTTTGGATTCCGAGGCGCAAACCTTAGCGCAGCAATTCGTAATCCGCTGGTGATTTCAACCGCTGCAGCAGGCGTCGACCCAGAAATCAACTGGGCACGCTCAGCAGGGGCACTGGATTTGGGATCAACAGGTGGAGCAAACCTTTCAGCGGCGCGACAAATTCGCTTCACACTCGAGTATAACTTCTAAGTGTAAAGTGGAGCGACTTTGGGAAAGCGATTTGCAAAAAATTTTAACCTTCAAAAGTATGAATAAAACAAAACAGAGCTTCAAAGCACGTCTATGGATGGCAGTGCTTACACTGACATCGTCAAGCCTAATGCTTTTGAACGCATGCCAGACCAATCCCACTGAGGTGATTAACCCAACCATTACGGACGAAGCACTTCGTGCCTTCCCAGGAGGCAGCGCAAACCAAGTGCTGCAGGGCGTGCGCAATCAATTCTCGGCAATGATTGCAAATGTAACGCTCTACAATGCCTATGTCAGTGACGACTATGTAAATATCTCAACCTTTCTCTCCCCTATTGCAGATAACCCGCGCAACATCAATGCTGATGATATCAGCTTGCCGGCGTCTTACTCCAGCGCGCAAACACTTCGAGCTCAAGCAGAATTTGCCATTACACAAATTCCGCTGGATAGAACACTCAATCCGACGCAGCAAGCAAACGCTATTGCCCAAGCCCGATTTTTTAGAGGTATGGCGCTGCTGGTCTTGGCTGAAAACTTCGCAAACATTCCGCTTGTGGAAGGCGGACCTGGGCTTACATCAAGTCAGGTGCTGAGAGAAGCTATAAATAGTTTTCTTGCCGCACTCCCCGGTTTGGCTTCACCTTCTGTATTGCCACCCGGTAGCGATCCACGGTTAGCGATTAACCAAATTGCGCCACGTATTGCCATAGCACGTGCATATCGCTTACTTGGGCGAGCCGATAGTGCAGCATTTTTATGCTAATGCGGCACTGAATACACCGGGCAGTGCAGGCTATGTCTATCGAGCCCTCTATGACCCACAGAACTTTACCAACGGCGTCATCCCATTTCTTATCACACGTGTAACACGTGATTTACAACCACTGCCACGACTGGATTTTCTTGATCCAAAATACACTGCAATAGATGCTCCAATCCCAGTGCTGAAAATAGAGGAAGCTCACCTGATTTTAGCAGAAGTAGCTATTGCAGAAGGTAACTTTGCTGAAGCTAAAACACGACTGAAGAATGCAATTACGGCAGCGTTGCGCCCCGATTCTATTATTGGCTTCAATAGCACAAATACCCGTCCAGCTGTACCAGCTGTCGGTGGATTCCGTCCACGCTCCAATACACTGAGCGTCCGAGCAGATGCCAACTCGCCAGCTATTCCAGGCCTGATTCGCACACGACCCGGTCCAGTCAATGTCTATCCGACTTCCTTCACAAGCCTGCGACCTGCAGATATTGACTCACTACAAGACAATGAAGAAGAACTGGTCCGCACCCTCTTTTTGCTGCGTCAAGAGATTTTCTTCTTAGAAGGGCGACGCCTTAGCGATCTGGGCATACGCTTACCACTCTGGCGCAGACAACTCGATGTAAATCCAATTGGTACAGGTCCAGGCTTCGATTTGCCTATCGTACCAACTTACATCCCGGGGTTTGCAAACTTCAATCCGGGCACACATGATATGGATGCCTTTACAGTATCAGGAAGTGTCGTAACCTGCAGTGTCGACATGAACCGCGTACTGGCAAGAAACCGCGCCTATCCGCTGAGACGTCCATAACTTTTCGGAACTTTAAAAACGTGAGAAAATGCTCAAACAAAAATACCTGCTTGTTGTAGCAATTGCACTAACGCTTTCCGTAGCGGCAACATCATGCTCAAATCTGCCGACAACAGGTGAGACACCTGAAATCGGAAGCATTCGCGTCCTGCATCTATCTGCAAATGCTGGTACAGTAGATTTGCTTTTGGATAATCGTATCGTTGGCGATTCAGTCTTTGCGTTTTTGAACCGCAGCATTCCAGGAGCAGTTCCACGCTTTACTGGACCTGCAGTGCCCTATTTAGGCAATACAGGCTATATTGGTGTGGAGGCAGGCAACAGAAACCTGAAAGTCTTTGCAGCGCCCGGTGGCGTAGCGGCACGCCCACCCTTGGCTTCCCCAGATCCACGTGTCGTGGCGCAAGCCGATATCAGTGTCGCAGCAAACCGTGCCTACACCATCTTCATCTCAGACACAGTGGGAACTGCTGGAGGCATTCAACCAAAAGTAGTGCAAGACGATGTTCCAAGTTTTCCAGATCTGACGGTCTTTCGTGGCAGCATTCGCTTTGGACATTTCTCGCCAAATGCACCCGGCGTGCGTGTGCTGATTACACGAACCAGTAGCCCCGGCATCACCAATCAAGAACTCTTTGGTGAAACGCGCTACAAAGATGTGCGCGAGTTTGTGCCGATTGATACAGGCACCTTCCGCATTGATATTGTGGCAGGCACTCAAACTGTAACAAGTGCAACACTGACCGTGGCGCCTCGCCGTGTCTATACAGTACTGGCAAGGGGATTGGTGGGTGCAAGTGGTGCAGCAGCGTTGGGCGTAACATCATATTTGAATAACTAAGCTAAAAAACCATAAGCGCTCAACTGAGAAACGCCAACTTTTCGTTGGCGTTCTCTCTTTCTAAGAAGATGAAACTGGTGAGTAAAATCTAAGATAGAACATGCAAGAGATGATGATGAAAAAAGTATGGATACTGCTTCTTGTAAGTGTGCTCTTGCCGTTTGCAGTGTGTGCACAGTCTAAGCAAATCACAAGTAAAGACAAACAAAAAGAGCTAAGTTACACGATAGGCGATAGCTTTATGCCGAGGGAATTAGTGCTATGCGTCGTGCGGAATTTGCGCGCGCCGTGAAGTTGTTTTCAGACGCCATACATTATGACTCTCTCAACCTACGTGCCTACTTGATGCGCGGCTACGCCAAACAGTTCATCAACGACACGATAGGTGCATTTGCTGATTACAACAAAGCGTTGGCATTAGAGCCGACGAACTTCGAGGCATACATTTTCCGTGGTCAGTTAGCCAGAGCCGCACGCAATTTCTCACGAGCCAATGCAGATTTTACTGCAGCCCTTAGCCTTGTGCCTGATAGTGTGCAAGTGTATTTCTACCGAGCTATGGTAAGAATTGAACTCGGTGCAATCGAGGAAGCAATTAAAGATTTGACAACCGTGATCAACAGTCGCACACCATTCGATGAAGCCTACTCACAGCGTGCCGCATGTTACGCCATGCTTGGAAAAAATGAGCTTGCTCTAAAAGACTATGCCGAGTTGATTCGTCGCCGCAACGATGCTGATGCCTACCGATTACGTGCGGCATTCTACCGACGCCAAAAACAATACGCACTTGCTCTAGCTGATTTTGAGCGCGCTATAGAACTGAACCCCGATTATCCAGAGTTGCTCTTCGAAAGTGGCACACTCAAACTCGGCATGGGACTCAAAGACAAAGGCTTGTCAGATGTCGTTAAAGCACAAAGTCTTGGGTATAGACCGGCAACAGAGTTTCTGAACAAATACTACAAAAATGATAAAACCGTCGACTCGCTGCGCCTCTACTATGCACCGCAGATTGTGGTAACTGCCTTAGCGCCTGAGCAGCTTGCAGCTGTGAGGGAAATCAAGCTAATGTCGCAAGCGGGAACCAGTGTAGCGCGGTCAAATCTTACCTCTCTGCGTTCAGGACGAGCGCAGGATCTTTTCAATCATCCCGTCTTCAAAGCAGCGCGCGTCGGAGGTATCAACATGTTTGGCTGCAATGAAAATGCGTTGCTTGCTATGATGGCAACAGATAATAGTCAAACCATGGGCGTCTTAGAAGGAAGTCGATTGCGCGATGTGCCGATTCAATGTGTGGTCATTCTGCTGCAGCGCCGCGCACAAATTCTGCAAGATCAAGTCGTGATACAACTGGTGCAAGAAATGGCATTTTTGGTTGATCGAATCAATAATCAGATGCAGATGGCGCAAACCACACTTACCATAGATGATTCACGGCGCGAAGCTGAAAATGCCATCCGAGAAATAGAGGAAAAAATTCAACAATTGCGTGAGTATATGCAGGCGAGAACGTATCAGGAAAAGCAAGACTAACGCACAAAATACGCCAGCGCCGCAAAGGAAGTGAAAAGTAAAAGTGCAAGCATGATGGTCATATCGCTAAGCCAGCGCCCTGCATCAGGTAAATCGTCATCATAAGAACTTGCAATTACCATGACCGCAAGATTGTTAGAGAGCAAAAAGTAAGACACACTGGGCAGGATGCCAAAATAGGTCGCAAGGAACAATCCTAAACCAGAAAGGGAACTTGAAATGACTAAAAACGCTTTCGTGCGATAAAGCGAGAGCGTATTTGCAATGGTCTTGATACCTGAGAGCAAATCACCGTGCCGATCGCGAATATCCCACATGACCTCAATGAAAAAGGCACAGGTAAAAATATATCCCCAGCAAATCCAGGCTTGCAAGCTCAAGGGTTCGTCTGCGAAAATGAGCGGCAGAAAAATCATGGCTGTAGCCCAATCTACCGGCGGCGCAAGATTTTTGATGATGTAGAGATCTTTAAGTCGCCGTGCCCCACCGAGTCTACGAGCAAGCCAATCAGGAAAACACCTCTGGTTATAGACAAAACCGACAACTTCAAGAAAAAGTGTGATGCCAAACGCTGACCAGCTAACTGATGCCGCTAAGGCAAGACAAAACAGAGAGACCAAGTAGAAAAAACATAGGTAATGAGAAATCCAGAACGCTGCGCAGCCTGTAAATTTTCAGGCTGGTTGATAGTGTCTTCTATATCATCGGTGAGACGATTATATTGATAGATAGAAAATGTAACGAGAAAGACGATTAACAAAGATTGCCATAGAACGGGAATGCCGAAGAAAACTGACCATGCTGCTGCGCCCAAAGTAGAGAGTGCAGAAAGATGAATCTTGTTGCGAAACAGGTATCCAAGCATGCGATTAAATTTGAATGCTGGTCATCGTGCAGCTTGGGGCGAAGAATACACAAATCTGCCCTTGCAAGCAAGTGCGCAAACGTTTCGACCTACATTAACGGTTTTCAAATACACGGTTTAGAATTATCTTCCTGAAAAACGACTCAACTTAACAGCAACAATGAAACATCTCAGTGCAATGACGGCAATGAAGAAAGACCTGCAACAGATATACCATACCTTGCTCCAAATTCAGGCGTCAATCTTGACGCAAGAACGCGAGGAGGATACGGACACAATTACCGATGAGCCCTATAAAGTCGTGCTGTTCAACGACGATTATCACACCTTTGAGGAAGTGATTAATCAAATCATCAAAGCTACAGGCTGCAGCCGTGCAAAAGCTGAAGCCTGCACTTGGGAAGTGCATAACAAAGGTAAAGCGATTGTCTATGACGGTGAGATTACGGAGTGTTTGCGTGTGAGCGCAATTCTTGAAGAAATCAACTTGAAGACTGAGATTCAGACCTGCTAAGTCTGAAGCGGCTTTGTCAACGGGAACAACGATGGGGTTGCTGGCGAACTTAGAGCGATATTTTATTTATGCACCACAGAAGTCGCTGATCACCACGCCGGCTGAACACGGCATGGAGTTTGAGAGTGTCAAATTTCATGCAAGTGACAACACACTACTGCATGGATGGTTTGTCCCAAAGCCAAATGCATGGGCTACTGTGCTCTTGTGCCACGGCAATTCAGGCAATATCTCTTACCAAATTGATCAAATCCGACTGTTTCAAGAGTTAGGACTAAATGTTCTGACCTTCGACTACCGTGGCTATGGACAGAGCGAAGGTGAACCAACTGAAATGGGTCTCTACCGTGATGGCGAGGCGGCATGGCAATACCTGACACAGACAAAAAAAATCTCACCGGAGCGTATTGTGATCTTTGGACATTCACTCGGCGGAAGTATCGCAGCGTGGCTTGGCAAAGAAGTGAAAGCTGGCGCCTTAATCATACAAGCCGCCTTTACTACGATGCGGCAAATTGCAAAATGGTTCTATCCTTACTTTCCACTGCGTAAAATTATGCGCTCACGCTACGACAATCTCGAGAACGTTGCACAAGCCAAATCACCCGTGCTGGTCATTCATAGCCGTGATGATGAGATTATTCCCTTTGAGCATGGCAAGCGACTCTTCGAGGCGGCAAAGGAGCCCAAAGAGTTTCTGCAAATCCAGTATGGACACAACGACGCGTTGCATAGCCCCAACTACCGTGCAGGTATCAAAGCCTTCCTGAATAAGTATCTCCCGGCTACACCTCCACAAGCAAATTGTCCGAGCGTCGCCTAAAGCGGCATGGTGATAATGCCAACGTTGCTAACATGCAAAAGAAAAGTGCTGACAGAATCGAGGCTCGAGAGCCATAAATTTTAGTCAGAAATGATTGTAACTTCTAATCCAACACATGTAGTCAAGAACCTTGCTACGTGGTATGGGTAGCACAGTATCTGAAGAAGTCTATTTACACAAAACAATTTGAAGTTTGACTAAAGAATGTCTCACTCGCTCCTGTGAAGAGACACGCGAACTGGCACGGCAATTTGCAACCACGCTGCAACGTGGTGATATTGTTACGCTAATAGGTGGCCTTGGAGCAGGTAAAACCGAATTCACGCGTGGCATTGCGGATGTCTTCAACGTCAGTGTGGAGATTAGCAGCCCGACATTTTCACTGCTTAACATTTACGAAGGTAGTGTAAGAGGGCAGCCCGTCTGGCTTTATCACTTCGATTGGTATCGACTCAACGATGAGGAAGAATTGTACAACATTGGCTACGAGGAGTATCTCTATGGCGACGGCGTTTCTGTGATTGAATGGGCGGATCGATTCCCTAACATGGTGCCTAAACACGCACGCCGTGTGAGCATTGAACGCACAGGTGAAAAGGAGCGTCGCATTGTGATCGAGGGCGGTCTGCCAATTGCACGCGCCATGTCATTCTGGAGATAAGATTTACTTGGCACTTGTATCTAACGATGGTTGAATGACAAGAGTACCTGAGCTTGGAGAGCGGGCTGCAAAATTGCGCATGAGATTTAAACTGCATGGTGCATGACCATAGTTTTAGTACAAGCCTTTTCTTCGTAAATTGTTGTGTTACCTGTTTTGAGTTTTGAAGAATGATGCCCTAACATTAGGGGACTTGTAAAATAAACTTTAACGCAAGGAGAAGTAAAATGAGCGAAGTAGTTTCCGAAACAATGCCGTGGGTGCAGAGTTTGAATGCTCCACCGAATGTCAAAAACCGTCGTTTGCTAGAGTGGGTAAAAGAAGTTGCTGAACTTTGCGAACCTGACAGTATTTATTGGTGCGATGGCTCCCAAGAAGAATATGACCGCCTTTGCGAGCAGATGGTGCAAAGTGGCACGTTCATTCGCCTGAACCCAGAGAAACGTCCAAATAGTTACTACGCAAAATCTGACCCAAGTGATGTCGCTCGTGTTGAAGATCGCACCTTTATTTGTAGCCAACGCCGTGAGGATGCTGGACCGACGAACAACTGGATGCATCCGAAGGAAATGAAAGCTATTTTACGCGGGCTCTTCAAAGGTGCGATGCGAGGGCGAACGATGTATGTCATTCCCTTCAGCATGGGACCTATTGGCTCACCGATTTCAAGAATTGGTGTAGAGATTTCGGATTCGCCCTATGTGGTGGTCAATATGCGAATTATGACGCGAATGGGCAGTGCCGTGCTCGATGCGCTCGGCGATGGTGAATTTGTCGAGTGCCTGCACTCTGTGGGCATGCCCCTTGTGAATGGTCAGAAAGATGTACCGTGGCCATGTAATAAAGAGCATAAGTACATTGTGCATTTCCCCGAAGAGCGCACGATTTGGTCGTTTGGTTCAGGATACGGTGGCAATGCCCTGTTAGGCAAAAAGTGCTATGCGCTGCGCATTGCATCGGTGATGGCACGCGAAGAAGGCTGGCTGGCTGAACATATGCTCATCATGGGTGTGGAATCGCCCACAGGCGAAAAGACTTATGTTGCGGCGGCATTTCCAAGTGCGTGCGGCAAAACGAACTTTGCAATGCTGATTCCACCACCGGCTTTCAAAGGTTGGAAAATCACGACAGTTGGCGATGATATTGCATGGATTAAGCCGGGTAAAGATGGCAGACTCTATGCAATCAACCCTGAAGCAGGGTTCTTTGGTGTCGCACCAGGGACATCGTACAAATCCAACCCCAATGCGATGGAGACGCTCAAAGCCAACTGTATTTTCACGAATGTGGCGCTTACTCCTGATGGGGATGTATGGTGGGAAGAAATGACCGACACGCCACCTGAACGCCTGATTGATTGGCAAGGTCAAGAATGGACACCAGAAATTGCAAAAGCCACAGGACGCAAAGCGGCGCACCCGAATGCGCGTTTCACGGCGCCAGCTGCACAGTGCCCATCTATGGACCCTGAATGGGAAAATCCAAACGGCGTGCCGATTTCTGCTTTTATCTTCGGCGGTCGCCGCGCCACAACCGTGCCACTGGTCTATCAAGCTGTGAACTGGAACTATGGCGTCTATCTTGCCGCCACAATTGGCTCAGAGATGACGGCAGCGGCTGTAGGCGGTGCAGGACAAGTCCGACGCGATCCCTTCGCGATGCTGCCCTTCTGCGGTTACCACATGGGCGATTACTTCAATCACTGGCTTCAAATTGGACGCCAACTGCCTGACCCGCCAAGAATCTTCTGTGTCAACTGGTTCAGAAAAGATAAGAACGGCAAATTCCTCTGGCCCGGCTTTGGTGAAAACATGCGCGTGCTGAAATGGATTATCGATAGAGTGCACGGACGTGCACATGCTACTGAAAGTCCTCTCGGCTGGATGCCCAACTACCACGACATCGACTTTACAGGTCTTCCCTTCTCCGAAGAAACCTTCAAAGAGTTGATGGAAGTAGATCGTGAGAGTTGGAAACAGGAAGTGCTCGCTCACGAAGAATTCTTTGAAAAAATCTACGACCGCTTACCCAAAGAATTTCACTGGATGCGTCAACTTCTGCTCTCCAGTCTCTGGCGCTCACCAGCGCGCTGGGAACTTGCGCCCGAACGTCCAAATCTGGAAGAAACCGAAAAAGTCTAACCGGAATCCAACACAAACGGCTGAACCGCAAGTTCAGCCGTTTGCATTCACCACTTTCTACACATTTCAACATTTCAGGAGAACACTATGAACACCACCTCAATCTCTTCACCAGTATCCTTTTCTTGGACATGGTCATACATATCAACCCATCCGTTCAAGACACTTGGCATTACACTGATTCTTGCAATGCGGTACTTCTTTGCCATATTCTTTATCTATGGCTTCTGGCATAAACTGGTGCAAGAATGGATGTGGACCGACATTTTGAAACTGCACTTTATTGACCGCCTCAGCGAGATTCATCCCGAGACATTTCAAGCTGCGTATTTGCACCATTTTGCAATTCCATTCTATTTGCCCATTGCGTGGATTGTAACCGTTGGTGAGCTAATTATTGGGCTTGCACTTGTCTTTGGAGTTACAACGCGCCTCAATGCGGCATTTGGACTATTTATGCTGCTTAACTTTGCAGCGGGTGCCTTCTACAACATCTGGATTGACATTCTCTCCGTCATGGCTGCACTGTTCATCATTTTCCCAACAGGGCACTGGCTCGGCTTCGATAAGATGCTAAGTCAGAAATATCCGAACTCAATTTGGTTCAAGTAACACCCCGTGCGGCGTCTCAGAGCAGGGAAATAAGCAGTTGCGCAATTAAAATTTTCGTAATCGTCACTAAGGGAAAGACAGCCGTATAGCCCATGTTCGGCATATCATTACCGGTTTGCTCATTAGCGAAAGCAAGCGCTGCTGGCTGAGTGTGAATGCCAGAGACAATGCCAATCAAGCGCCCCATGGGAATGCGCAGAAGTTTATAGCCAATAAAAAGTGCACCCATCGCTGAAAAGGTGGTAGCAATAGCACCAGAGAGAATCACGAGCAGGCTGCTTGGATCGCTAACCTGCGAAGCAAATTCGTAGCCCGAGCGTGTACCAACGCCAGCAAGAAACATTACTAAACCAATCTGTCGCAGTGTGAGATTGGCGCTATAAGGAATGCTCCAGATGATTGTGCCAGAGCGACCGATTGCCCCTAAGACAAGTCCAGCAACAAGCGGTCCACCTGCAATGCCTAACTTGAAGGTGCCGCCGCCGGGCAGGGGCACAGGCAAGAGCCCTAACAAAAGTCCCAGCGTGATGCCGACCCCAAGTGAAATAATATCAACTTCACTAAGTGCTTTATAGGAGTCGCCGAAAAATTTACTGACTTCTTCCATCCGATCTTTTGGAGCTACGACACGTACGCGGTCGCCGAGCAAGAGCATCGTGTTGCCATTCGGCAAAAAGTCGTGATCTCCGCGGCGCACGCGCGCCACACGTGCTTCAAATCTTTCTCTCAGACCCAACTGCGCTAGGGTTTTGCCGACCACTTCTGGATTAGAGACAAATATGCGTCTGAAATCAAGGTTGGAGCGGTCATCTTCAAGTGGGCGTGGTGCAACTTCGCCCAAGAACGCAGCGACACGGCGAGTTTCTTCTGGAGAGCCAATCATATTGACGAAATCACCTGGCTGCAGACGTGCATCGTCAAATGCCAGCTGCAGATGCCCGTGATGCAACCAACGCACAAATCGCACACCCCAGTGATGCTGCTGACGCAATGCACCGAGTGTGGTATCAGCCACCGTGGGATTGGTGATTTTCACAGTAAGCGTGGTCAGCGTACCAGTCTCACCTGTTTCCTGTGCAAGCGTCTGCATTTCAGCTTTGTAGTCGACTCTCCAAGCACGCTGCAAAACATAGATAGCACCAATAACACACAAGACCCCACCCGGATAACAGAGTGAATAAGCAATGACAGGTTCAGAAAAGAGTTTTACAGCAGTCTCACTGTTGGCACTGATGTGCTCGCGCAGGTATTGAATCACATTTGCAAGTGCTGGGGTATTGGTCGTGCTGCCTGCAAATATGCCAGCTGCTATACCTGCAGAAAATTCGAAGAGCTCCTTCAATCCGACAACAAGCAAGCCGACACTGATGAGCACTGAAATCGCAAACAGGTTTTCTCTTAAGCCACCGCTGCGCAACGACGCAATGAAACTTGGTCCACTTGAGAGTCCAATAGTATAGACAAAGAGCACGAGCCCAAAGAGATGACAAAACTCGGGCAGTTCCACGCTTGGTGCAAGCGCTCCAAAGGCAAGTCCTACAAACAAGACCGCAGCAATACCCAGACTAAAACCTTTGATGCGAATTTTCCCAATCAAATACCCAATACCTGCAACGAGAAAAAGTAGAAGCAAAAAGTTTTCGGAGAGCAGATGAATCAGAAAAGGCATAGCGATACTCCAAGTTGGCGGTTGCAAAAGTGCGCAAGCAAATTTACGCATTCGGCGTGGAAGTGTCGTATTGTCGAGATTATTTATATTAAATGTATCCAGAAGACTTTGCATGGCATAGCCAAGCAGAGAGTTAAGAAACTTTTTTGAGCATCAATATGTCGCGCTTGCTGACACCAGCCTTAGATACCCCAAGCCATATTACCATCGGTTCAGATACGTTCGAGCTTTATCTCTCGGAGAGCGTTATCGCTGAGCGTGTTGAACAACTTGGCAAACAGATTGAGCAAGATTATGCAGGCAAAAGTCCAATCTTTATTGGGGTACTCAATGGAGCCTTCATTTTTATGGCTGATCTTGTGCGCGCAGTGCAAACGATTGATCTGGAGGTGGATTTCTACAAACTCTCGAGCTATGGCAACCGCAAAATTTCATCTGGCAATGTTAAAGAACTCAAATCCGTTGATGCATCACTAGCTGGACGTGATGTTATTGTGGTCGAGGATATTGTCGATTCAGGAATCTCACTGACTTATATCCGCAACGAGATTCTTAAACTGCAGCCAAGCAGTTTGCGCTTGTGTGCACTATTTTTCAAAGAAGAAATGGCGCAGTTAGACTTCAAGGTCGACTACATTGGCTTTACAATACCGAAACAATTTGTAATTGGCTACGGTTTAGATTTAGCACAGAAGAAGCGCAACCTGCGTGCCGTCTATAAATTGCGAGAATAGACAACACAAGAGAGTTGCAAGAGCCATAAACATTTCTATATTGATATATCAAGATGCAACTCTAAGTAAGACTTGAAGCACTTTTGAGTCTGAGGTACTTAAGTCTAATTAGCGGCAAGAAGCATCAACTGATGAAGGCAGAGGTGAGCGTATGCAACTTTTACGCTTCAGCAGAGTTGAACCTTTATTGCTTAGCAGTTTCAAGCAACTATCAAAGGCAGTAAGAATATGGCGGATAATCCATTTGTTAAGAATCGTGAAGGCGGGCGCCCCAAGAGTACAAGAGACCGATTCAAACCTGTGAGAGATAATGACTCGCCATTTGCAGGCTTCGGCGGCAGTGGCGACCCCGACGACAACTTCAAGCGTACCTTTCGCATTCTGCTCTATGCCTTAGCCATGATCTTGCTGTTCATTTTTCTACAAAGGCTGTTCACAGCAGGCGAACAAACACTTCCCGAAATCTCTTACAATGAATATCACCGCTTGGTCTCACAATCAATGATCAAAGAAATTGTGGTAGAAAAGCGTGATGGCGGTGCAGTGCTAACAGGACTGTTGCACAAATACGAGCCAATTGAACTTGTTGACGGACGCGGTGAAAAGAAAATAGATCGCTTTGTTGTCAAACTGCCTGACTTTGATCGCACAATGGCGGATGAACTTGTCGCTAAGAACGTCAAAATCAAAGTCGAGCAGCGCGATGACAGTTCCGTGATGCAGTTCCTCATCATTTTCGGACCTTGGATTGTTATTGGAATTATCTACTTCGTCATTATTCGTCGGCTAACTGCACAAAATGGTGCGGCGCGCAACGTCTTTAACTTTGGCAAGAGCCGCGCCAAAATGATTACGGAATTCGACACGAAGGTCTCTTTTGCTGATGTAGCTGGCTGCGATGAAGCCAAGATGGAACTTAAAGAGGTTGTAGATTTTCTGCGCGAGCCCGATAAGTTTAAGCAGCTCGGTGCAAAGATTCCGAAAGGCGTCTTGCTCTTGGGCTCACCAGGCACAGGAAAAACACTGCTGGCTAAAGCTGTGGCTGGTGAAGCGGGTGTGCCCTTCTTTTCGATGTCAGGTGCAGATTTCGTGGAGATGTTTGTGGGGGTGGGTGCCTCACGCGTGCGCGACCTCTTTGAGCAGGCAAAACGCAACGCGCCGTGCATTGTCTTTATCGATGAAATCGATGCCGTTGGGCGATCGCGCGGAGCGGGTTTAGGCGGCGGACACGATGAACGCGAACAGACACTCAATCAACTCTTGGTGGAAATGGATGGCTTTGACACCACCGACCAAGTAGTGCTCATTGCTGCAACCAACCGTCCTGATGTTCTAGACTCTGCGCTTCTGCGCCCCGGGCGCTTTGATAGACAAGTGGTGGTGGATAAACCCGATGTACGCGGCAGGGAAGCAATTCTGAAAATTCATGCGCGTAAAGTCCCACTTGCTAGCGATGTCAATTTGCAACTGATTGCACAAGGCACACCGGGTTTTGCTGGTGCCGATCTTGCCAATCTCATCAATGAAGCTGCACTGCTAGCAGCACGTGCTAATCGTAATGAAGTTACAATGCAAGACCTCGAAGATGCACGTGATAAAGTGCTCATGGGACCGGAGCGTAAAAGTGTCTACATTTCGCCAAGGGAAAAAGAGATTACAAGTTATCACGAAAGCGGACATGTGCTCGTGGCAAAATTCACGGAAGGCTCTGACCCTGTGCATAAAGTTACGATTATTCCGAGAGGTCGGGCTTTAGGTTTGACATCCTACCTGCCACTTGAAGATCGACACACGTATTCGCGCCAATACATTTTAGCCATGATTACCTACGCCCTGGGCGGACGTGCCGCTGAAGAAATTATCTTCAATGAGATTAGCACAGGTGCAGGCAACGACATCGAGCGCGCAACCGAATTGGCACGTAAAATGGTGTGCGAATGGGGCATGAGCGAGCGCCTTGGACCCTTGAACTATGGGTCCAAACAACAAGAGGTATTCTTAGGACGCGATTTCGGGCGCGTACGCGATTATAGCGAAGAAACTGCTGTTGCAATTGACAGCGAAGTGCGCCATATCGTCTCCGAGTGTATGGCAAGTGCGCGTCGCATCTTGACCGATCATCTCGATATTTTGCATCGCTTGGCAAAAACGCTCATTGAGCGCGAAACCCTAAGCGGCGCAGAAATCGACCGTATCATCGCAGGGGAAGCCCTGACAGTGTAACTTTCACTAACTAAAGTAGTATCAGCAGTGACCAAAGCCGACATTGTCAATATCATTGCCAGTCGCACTGGCTTAACTAAGCAAGAGACTGAAACGGTCGTCGATGGTTTCATTGAAACGGTGATTGAATCGCTCAAATCGGGTGAGCGTATCGAGATTCGAGGCTTCGGTACATTTAATGTGCGCAAAAAGAATAAACGCATCGCACATAACCCTCGTACAGGTGAAAAGGTTATCATTAAAGAAAAGTATGTCCCGACTTTCAAAATCTCACGTGAATTTAAGACCGCTGTGAGCGAACAATTAAAGCGACTGCCCAAAGAAAAAGATGAGTAACCCAGCTGTGCCCCCTCAAGTTCAACTTTCGTGTCCACACTGCGGCGCTGCTGTAGCTCACGAAGATATAACTTGCCCCAACTGTGGCAACGACCTAAAATTTGCAACGCCAGCGACGCCAGCGCCATCTGAACCGACTGTAGCGAAGCGCTCAAGCCAAGCCTCGGCACTCGTACGTGCTCAAAAACTGATTTTACTTGCTAGCGCAGCGTTTCTGCTGGCACTCCTTGCAGCCTTTGGCTATCAAGGAATGACGGCACGTGTAGCCTTCAAAAAGTCAGGTGCTGCAGGTGAAGGTGCAAAACCGATTGGCGAAGAAACTGCCCCAGCACAAAATCCAGCTGTCAATTCGCGCGCATCGCAGCCTGTGTTGGTCGATACGGCTGTCATCAATCGCCTTGAGGCGCTGCACACACGCTTTTCTGCTGAAAAAGACTCAGCAAAAAAAGTTGAACTTGCACTGGTGCTCTCAAAGGAATACCTTGATTTAGGTCAATTAGATCGAGCGGGTTTTTATGTGAAGGCAGCGGCTGAACTTGCGGGCACAAAGGTGCCACAGCTGTGGCTACGCGCAGCCAATCTTTATGATGATGCAGAAGACTACACAACCGCCAAATCACTCTACGAAAAATATCTCTCACTTCAGCCGAAGAATGTGGATGCACGTGTCGACTACGCTATCGTGCTTCTAAAACTTGGCGAACAGGGCGATGCGACGCTCTCCCAACGCGCAGTAGCTGAAATGCGTCGTGCAGTGGAGGATGATCCCAAACACCAAAAGGCAAATGTCAATTTGGGGATTCTGTACATGCAAATCGGCAAAGTGGAAGAGGCACACAAACTTTGGCAGCATGCAGTGTCGCTCGACGCACAAAGTGAAGCAGGACGCAAAGCACGCGAACTCATGGATCGATTCCCACTCTCAAGACCGTGAACGTGTGATGCCCTCATGTTTGGCAGAACCTAAACTCAACCCTGCTGACACAACGCAATTGTCTACGCTTTGATATACTAATGCTCTCATTTCTGCTCTTCGTTATCTGGCTCTGCTGAATTGGCAATGGCAGTCATTTTTTGATTGAAAGCGTTATAGATCACATCAGCAATCATAAAGTCTAAGCCATTGACAGCATGCAACATGATTGACCAACCTAGTCCACCGATGCCACTTACACTTGTAGAATTATAGCGTGCAAAATCATGCGATTCAGCGCGAGAGATAAACCGAGAGCCGGCGTTGCCAGATTTAAATGCAAGTGAGATATCATAGAACGCATTGGGATTTGTGGTGGCACTGAACGGTGTAGAAAGGTAGTCACTGGTTGTGTTTGAAAGTGAACGATTACGTGCCACTGTGGTTGGCGCTGAGACCGTAGAGGCACGAGAGGGCGTAATGACAACGATGAGGTAATCATTTTGGTCATTATCAGTTGAATATTGTTGCGTTTGAATCCCAGCGTCATTGAAGCGGCTCAGAATACGTTGCATCATTTGCTCTCGCTGCGTGATATTGAGGCAAGGGGCAACGATGCGCACAACCAAATGCTCGGATTGAGTTGCAGCATTTAGCGTTTGGGCGGAGAGTAGGGTAGGCAGTGCCGAAAGCATCGCAAAAACAACAAGTAGGCGGCTCATCGTTCGAAAATTGTTGAATTATTGAAAATCTATCACTCAATTCAAACTCTCTGGTTTATGTATCAGAAAGGCTTTTTGACGTTGGCTTAGCGTCGCAAGGTATCGGCATTATGTTGCCAACCGGCTGCTGCAGCGTGTCAAGTCTTGAAGCCCGTCTTTTTTGTTGGCTGATGTAAGATAGCTTGAGTATAAAAAAAGCGCAGCTAAAAAAACGAAATATGCAATTCATGCCTATTCATATTTCACATGGTCTAAAGAGCCAAATGTGTGCGCGAAAGATTCATTCAACATATTGGCACTGAAATGTGTATTTTTGCCAAACGATAAAAATGGACAACCTATTTTCTCGCCATACGTTGCTGTTTCGTATCCTGCTGGTAGGCTTGGCACTACTGATAGCGACGGGCAAGATTATTGAAGTGGTGAGCATTTTTACGTCGCCAACTGACGAGAATCTTTTTCAAGACACGCAGGACGGGGTACGCATCATGCAAGTGATGCCTGGCGGAGCGTCTGACCAAGCTGGTATTCGGGTTGGGGATATCTTGACAGCAATTAACGAACAGAGCTTTGCTAATGCCCGTGAAGCCAACGTAATTCTTAAGCAAACGAAACCCGGCGATGTGATCACCTACACGGTTCGGCGCGGTGATGAGGTGCTTTCGCTGAAGGTAACGATTGCCCGTGTCGGGATTAATTGGGCAATTTTGCTCTCGCTCTTTGTGATGGGGGCGACGCTTGTGGTAGGGCTGTTCGTAGGAATGCTTCGCCCCTCACTTAAATGTGCACAACTCTTCTCACTGGCACTTGTCTTGATGAGTCCTCTCTTTGTCATCACAGGGGTCGGCAAAAGTGGCTATGGCGGTGTGCTGTGGTGGATAAGCCTGTTTTTTGCTCTGCCAATGATGTTGCATGCAGGGCTGCACTATCCGCGTCCTAGCTCATTGCAATCGACGCAACTGCGCTTTGTGCGAGCCGCTTACTTCATCGGCAGTGCAACAGGACTCATGCTTATCTTGGTCAAACCGTCACTTCTCATTGCGATCGGCACAATTTCTATCTACGGTGCATCACTTGCCATGCTTCAGCGCGAAATTCTGTTGCGTCACGATGCTGAGACACGAAAAGTGCAGCGTTGGATTTGGCGCGCACTCTCGGTCGTGGCAATCACTTATCCCTTAGGCTGGCTACTGTTTAGTTTCTATGGCAGAGAATTTTTATACCTGCTGCTGCTCAGCGTAGTAGTCCCCGTAGCTTGTTTTTACAGTGTGACCAAATACCGCCTCTTTGGCATCACACGTATCATGAAGCGTGGGCTGACCTACAATGTGGCTTTAACGGTGCTGATTTTTGCTACAGGTGTGCTCTTTATTAATCTGGTGGCTATCCTCGTAAGCTTAGATTTTGCTCATCAAATTAGTGTCAAGTTCACGCCCGTCAGTGTTAAGGTCTTCATTGATCAAAGCAATCCTGCTGGGAATAGAGAAGGTGAGCGGTTTCTCTACATTTTGTTTGGCGTGGCACTCAGTGCCGGCTTTGGACTCATCATGCGTAGGGTGAAGTCAACATTAGATCGCTGGTTTCACCGACAGCAGTACGATTACAAACGTGCGCTGACAGAGTTATCCGAAATCTTTGCCGAGAAAATCACGGCGCCAGACCTTGCCGAGTCACTCTGCCACGACATCATGACTTATATGCAACTTAAAGGTGTGGCGATTTTCCTGCGTTATCAAAACAAGTATCGACTCATGAGTGCAAAAGGCAGTTGTGAAGTGCTTGCTACACGTGATGCTGCCGGACTTTCTCTAATTGGCTCAGAGCTGATGTTCCCTATTCCATTAAGCGAGTTGCTGGCGCCGAACGAACCGCATTTTCTCAAAGGGCTACAAGAGGCAGAAGTTCAACTGCTGGTACCGCTCGTGATCAAGAACAAGCAAATCGGAATTATCCTGTTAGCAGAAAAACGCTCCGAAGAAATTTACCGTGAAGACGATGTGCATTTCATTGAATCGCTGGCTAAACAAGCTGCTGTCGCATTCGAAAATGCACGCTTAAACAAAGAAGCGAGCGACAAACGACGGCTGCGGCGCGAATTAGAGTTTGCCAAAAAAAGTTCAGCAAGAGCTTCTACCTCCGGGAACTCTGGCTTCTGCGGACTTGCAAATTGCACACAGTTACATCTCGGCAGGTGAAGTCGGTGGGGATTACTACGACTTGCTCTACGATATCGACCCTGAGCAGCCTAACAAACTACGCTATTTTACTGCACTCGTTGGCGATGTAGCTGGCAAAGGTATTTCTGCAGCGATGCACATGGCGCGCGTGCAAGGTATCGTGCGCACACTCTATCAAAGCGGTGTCACAGACCCTAAAGAGTTGCTAGAAAAAGTCAACACGGTGCTCTTCTCACGCGATTTGCGTCGCTCATTTGTAACCATGATTTGCGGTCGCTTCGATACACAAGAAAAAACGCTCTCGCTGGTGCGTGCAGGACACTTGCCGCTGATTTGGTATTCCTCGCGCGATCAAGCGATGCACATTGTCAAACCTTCTGGCATTGCCATTGGACTCGATGCAGGTGAACGGTTCGCACATTTGCTGCAAACCGAAACGATTCACTACGATGAGGGCGATATTTTTGCATGCTTCTCCGATGGCGTTACCGAAGCCAAGAATGCTGCAGATGAAGAATTTGGGATTGAGCGATTGATGGATTTGATCAAGCGCAACAAGTCTTTTACAGCCGCAGACATGCGCTCTGCTATCGAGGGGGCACTCATTGATTTTGTTGGCAATCGCGACCAGTTTGACGATATCACACTGCTGATTATCAAAGCAGATCCTATGCTTCCCACCCCGACACCAGAGCACAGCAGGCACAATGCGCTAGCAGATACAGCTGAAAAATTTTCAGTGTGATTTTTCTAAATACTGACACGCAAGGCTATGGCAATAGAGCGCATCCTCATCATTCGCTTAAGCTCGATTGGCGACATTGTGCTCACAACACCGATTATTCGCCAAGTGCGTATGCGATTCCCAACAGCCCAAATTGATTTTCTCACACGTGCTAATTTTGTCGAACTGCTGCGCTACAATCCCTATCTCTCGCAGGTCTATGCCGTAGAAGAGTTTCAACCAAAGAAGTACGATTTATGCATCGACTTGCAAAATAGCCGTCGCTCACGCTGGCTACGACGCAAATCTGCCACGCAGATTGCACAATACCGCAAAGAAAATTGGAAAAAATTTCTGCTCGTCAAGTTCAAATGGAATCTGCTCTCTGATGCCGTGCCTGTAGCGCTGCGCTACCTTGAGGCTTGCCGTGCTTTTGGAATTGAAGACGATGGCAAAGGATGCGACATCTTTTTGAGTGATGCGGAACGACACATGGCAGCACAAGCCCTTAAACCCAAAACGACTTTAGCAGTGTGTTATGGCGCCAAACATTTCACAAAGCGGTTCCCAATTGAAAAAACAGCAGCGGTGCTCAACGCCCTTCTTGCTAAGCACGATGTTCAAATTCTGCTGCTAGGAGGCAAAGACGATGCAGCACTCGGAGAAAAGTTGCGCTCAATGCTTTCACCAGCGTCATTGGTGCATGATTTTTCCGGCAAATGCTCACTGCTTGAGACAGCGGCACTGCTCGAGCGAGCCGATGCAGTTTTCACAAACGATACAGGACTGATGCATATTGCAGCAGCATTTCAAAAACCGATTGTGGTTGTATTTGGCTCATCAGTCAAAGAGTTCGGTTTTTTACCCTTTCGAGCCCCCTATCAACTTTTGGAATGCAAGGGCTTAAAGTGTCGTCCATGTTCGCACATTGGGCGAGCACGTTGTCCCGAGAAACATTTCAAGTGCATGCAAGAGCTTGACACGCATGCGGTCTTGCAAGCGGTTGTATCGGCTTTGCATGTGCGCCCGTTTACGCCAGCCTCCGTCTGAAACGCAAGTCTAACCAGCGGTTTTTCATGACACCTTCACCGCGCACAATGAGTTTGTCAGCATAAACCTCCACGACCCCGAAAGCATTACTTGCTGCGGGAGCTTCAACTAAGGCTTCAAGCGAGATAAAATGCACGCCTTGCTCTACAGTATCACGACCTTTATGGAAATGACCATTAAACCAAGCGACCGTATTGGGCGAGGAGAAGATCAACTCTTGAATGCACTGGTAATTCCAAAGGATGCCGTGTGCTTCATCAGTCGTGTGCCAATGGGTAGGAAAGTGACAGAAAAAATAACTGGCTCAGAGCGCATTTCAGCAAGGCGCAGTTGCGCCTCGAGCCACGAGAGTTGCGCTTCACCAAGTGCGCCGCACCACTCGCGCATTGTTGGATTTGCGACAAGGAACGCTTGCGCAGTTTGCTTGGCTTCACCTTCACTTTCGACACTGACATCCATGCCGTAAAGCGTAATAAACTTAAATCCATTGTGAGAGAAGGCATAGTAAGGTAAATCCATTCGAAACCATCTGAGCAAACGCTCCAGCGGTACGCTCAGGCAGTGATTGCCAATGACATGAAACTGTGGGGCATGCGTTTCTGCTAAGAGTGAGACGATGGTATTCAATTCATTTGGGGTGTTTTCACCATTGCCATGCACAATATCGCCAAGTTGAATGACAAAGGCGAGCGACTGCTGATTCCAACTTGCCACTGCAGCGCGCAGTTTTTCAGGCACTTCACGAAAGCGCAGCCTGCCGATTTGCTCACGGTCGGCATACTGAATGTCAGTAACAATTCCGAAGGAGAAGAGCGGTTGAGGCATAAATTCATGCTTTACAGGCCCAAATGTCGGACGGCAAGCATAACGTTTCACTGTGACGAAGCTCAAGCTCTGTGCGCAACGTTTGAAAGAATTTTCTTATCTTTATACCCCTGCGTACCCAAATAGTTTCGTAACGAAATGCAGTACTAAAAAACTAGGAGAAACTCTCTTGTGAATTTCACGGGTGCCATTTGGATAGATGTCGATAACTCTCCACATGTGCCACTTTTCGTGCCTATCGTCAAGCGTTGTCAGCAGATGGGGCGCCCTGTGGTGTTGACAGCGCGCAATCATGCACAAACGGTAGAGTTGCTTCACAACGCAGGGTTATCTGGGGCGTTTGAGGTCATCGGTGAGCATGGAGGTAAAAGTAAAGTAAAAAAAGATTCTAGGCTTGCTTCAAAGAGCGGCAGCCCTTGCTGCATATGTTGAAGCGCAGCAAAAACGAGGGCTACGCATCTCGGTTGCGCTCAGTCATGGCTCGCGCACGATGGTGTTAGCTGCAAAACGGCTGCGCATCCCAGTCATCACTATGTACGACTATGAATACACAGAGACATTCATTTTTAACACGCTCTCTGATCGTGTGCTAATCCCACATCGTATTCCAGATGTTACGCTTGACAAAATCGGGCTCAAGGCGCATAAACGGCTCAAATATGAGGGCTTCAAAGAGGAACTTTATTTGAATTACTACGAACCTGATGCAGCATTTTGGCAAAAAGTAGAGTCTGAAAACAGCATAACGATTGACCAAAGCAAAGTAATTGTCACACTGCGTCCGCCAGCTTCAAGTGCAAATTACCACAACGAGCAAAGTGACAAACTCCTTTTTGCCTTGCTCAAAAAACTGCTTTCGCGTGCGGACGTCTTTACTGTGATTCTACCACGTACGCACGATCAACAAGCTGAAATCGAGCATGTCATTCAATCTGCTGGGCTGGATAGAACGCGTGCTCTCATTCCTAAGCGTGCTGTCAATGGGCTGGATTTGGCGCACCACTCCGACCTGCTCATCTCAGGTGGCGGGACCATGAACCGAGAAGCGGCTCTCTTAGGAGTGCCGGTCTACAGCATTTTTGCCGGCAAGCAGGGCGCCTTAGATGCTGACATGGAAGCGCATGGAATGATACGCTTTATTCGTGCAATTTCAGATATTGAAAAGATCGAACTTTGCAAACGGACTCCTGCCTCATCACCATACCGCATTACGACCAAAGTAGAAGACACTGTGATGCAAGAACTTAATCGATGGTGAAAAAAACTATGTTCAGACAAATACCCAAGCATAAGTACTTAGTGGCAATTTGCGACTATGTTCTGTTGCTACTGTCATTTTTGCGGCAGTCGCGTTGCGATACAGTAACCTCTCATGGCAAGAGATACTTGCAATCGAGGACTTTTTTTCACAGACACTATTTGTTGCCTCATACAGCGTGATTTGGATAGCGATTTTGCACCACTTCAATCTCTACAAGATCAATGTCTTTCTGACCATCGTTGAGCAGTCTATCGCCATTTTTAAGTCTGTTGGATATGGTATTCTTGGGCTCATTATTGCAGCGTTCTTTTTCAAGGGCAATTCGCTGGTCGATAGCCGCTTGATTATTGGCTACTTCGGTTTATTTGCTCTCATAGGTCTGATACTTTTTCGTGTGATGGTATTTCGTGCACTCTATATATTCCTTGCACGCAAGCAAATTCTTCATCGAAAGGTCTTGATTGTGGGTGCTGGTAAGAGTGGTAGAATGATGGCGGCTAACTTGATGCTCGATAATACGCACGGGTTTGAAGTCGTAGGGTTTGCTGATGATACACAGCCTGTAGGCTCACGCGTCTTTGAAAATACTTACGTGTTAGGCACATCTAACGACATTCCTAAGCTCGTCGAGCACTATCATATTGATGAAGTCCTAATTGTGATAGACAATATCTCTTACCAGCGGCTAATGGAAATCATAGATGTTGCGCGCAACACCACAGCAGCAGTCAAAGTCTCTTCTGAACTCTACGACATTATTCCAAACAAACTCTTCATTGAGAGTTATTTAGGCATCCCGGTCATCTCAATGATGAAAAATCATAACTATATGGCATTTTTACTCTACAAACGTGTGTTTGATATCGTCATGTCGCTCATTGGTCTGCTGCTGCTGGCTGTGCCTTTTGCAATTATTGCCGTGCTGATCAAACTTACTTCAAAAGGTCCCGTGTTTTTTAAGCAAACGCGCATTGGGAAGGATGGAAAGCCATTTAGTTTCTACAAATTCCGCACGATGTATGTCAATAACGATGATGCAATTCACCGTGAGTTTACAAAAAAACTCATTGCCGAAGCCAAACATACAAATCCAGAAATTTCAAAGACGATTGTCAACGAAAGTGGAGAAATTCAACAAGTCAAGAAAATTGTCAATGACCCGCGTGTAACTTCAATTGGGCGCTTTCTTAGAAAAACGAGCCTGGATGAATTGCCCCAACTCTTCAATGTGCTCAAAGGCGATATGAGTCTAGTTGGTCCAAGACCCTGCCTGCCTTACGAGTGGGAAGAATACGAGGCATGGCACAAACGCCGCCTCTCGGTTACACCAGGCTGCACGGGTCTCTGGCAAGTCTCTGGCAGAAGTGCTGTCGGCTTCAACGATATGGTCATCTTAGATCTCTACTATATCGAGAATATGTCGCCTCTGATGGATTTGAAACTGATTTTCAAAACCCTGCCTGTGATGCTCTTAGCCAAAGGTGGATACTGATAATCTCACTACTCGAAGACAAAGCAATCCCGCTCATCTTACCATAACAAAACATAGCTGCGAAAACTTATGCAACTCAAACGACATTCAAAATGAAAGCTGCTGTCATTGGATTGGGCTACTGGGGACCTAATCTAGTTCGAAATTTTCTCGGTGTAGAGGACATCCACGGCGTGATTGGCTGCGATAAAGATCCGAAGCGTCTTGAGAACATCAAGCGCAAATTTCCTGAGGTTGAACTGTCAGATTCCTACGAGGAAATTTTGCGCCGTGATGATGTAGAGATTGTAGCTCTAGCAACACCAGTGTCCATGCATTTCAAACTGGCTCATGCAGCGCTTGAAGCAGGCAAACACTGCTGGGTAGAAAAACCCTTTACGGCAACGGTAGCTGAAGCGGAAATCCTGATTAACCTTGCCGAAAAGAAAAATCTCAAAATTATGGTCGACCATACCTTCATTTACACAGGCGCCGTGCGCAAAATGAAGGAGCTAATGGATAAAGGAGTGATTGGCGACCTGTACTACTTTGATTCTGTGCGTGTGAATTTGGGACTCTTTCAGCATGATGTCAATGTCGTTTGGGATTTGGCGCCCCATGATCTTTCCATTATGGACTATTTGATTGAGCGCCGACCTGTATCTGTCTCTGCGGTGGGCAGTTGCCATGTCGGGAATGGCTTAGAGAACATCGCCTATCTTACGGTGAATTTTGACAACGATGTCATTGCGCATTTTCATGTCAATTGGCTGGCGCCAGTCAAGATTCGTACAGTGATGATTGGTGGCACAAAATCAATGATTCTCTACGACGATATGGAGACAAGCGAAAAAGTTAAAGTCTACGACAAAGGCATTGAGGTCAAAACCAAAGAAGGGGTCTATGAAACCTTGGTACAGTATCGCACTGGCGATATGTATGCGCCGAAGCTTGACCAAACCGAAGCGCTTACAATTGCAGCCCACCACTTTGTGGAGTGCATCAAAGAAAACAAAACACCCATTACCGATGGAATTGCAGGGTTGAATGTGGTGCGTATCTTGGAAGCATCGGAGTATTCTATCAAGCAGCAGGGTAAAATCATTCCACTTCATCGGGACTAAAGCTATGGATGAGGCTATCTCAAAGAAAATTTTATTCGCCTTAACCAAGTCAAGTTAGGCAAAGATGTTAAGTTATTTGCCTTTGTCAATGCCTATGGCTGCCAAATCGGTGACGGCACGAAAATTGGCACCTTCGTTGAAATCCAAAAGAATGCATTCATCGGTAAGAATTGTAAAATTTCAAGTCACACTTTTATCTGTGAAGGTGTAACAATTGAAGATGAATGTTTCATTGGACACGGCGTGATGTTCATCAACGACAAGTATCCGCGTGCCGCCAATCCTGACGGCTCGATGCAAACTGAAGCGGATTGGCAAGTCGTGCCGACACGCGTCAAAAAAGGGGCAAGCATTGGCAGCGGGGCAACTATTCTTGCAGGAATCACAATTGGTGAAGGCGCAATTATTGGTGCCGGCGCAGTGGTAACCAAAAACGTTGACCCCTACACTGTCGTGGCAGGTGTGCCCGCTCGTCTCTTACGCCGACTGGATACTCTGCAAAAATTTACCTGATGCTGTGCTGCATTGTGCATCGTGCGCGTATCGGCACCTGAGCCAGAAGACTGCTTCTTAAACCCTGATATCCCCTCACTCGTCGATGTCGTAGCATGCGCTTAAGTCCGCAAAAGAGTAACTTGAAATTTTACATTTCTTTTTTAAGTTGAACTCTATGCATCATAGCAAATCTTTTCAAGTGGTGAGGGATATTATGAGCGCTCGTCGTCTCAGTTCATATCTACTAATTTTCTTTGCGCTAAACACCTTTTCGCTCGAAGCAATAGCACAGTACTTTGCATTCGGTCGAAATAAGGTGCAGTATCGTAACTTCGAGTGGTATTACATCCAGTCTGAGCACTTTGATGTCTACTTTACAGAGGGCGGAGAGTATTTGGGCAAATTTACTGCTGATGCGGCCGAAGCAGCCTATGCGACCATTCGTAAAGACTTCCGCTATGAGATCAATAACCGCATCGCCTTCATTGTCTACAAGTCTCACAACGATTTCCAGCAGAACAACGTCATCAGTGAGTATCTCGAGGAAGGGGTTGGCGGCGTAACCGAACTCTACAAAAACCGCATCGTTATTCCCTACGACGGCGACTACCGGCGTTTTCGCCATGTGATTCATCACGAACTTATTCACGCTGTGGTCAATGATATGATTTACGGCGGCTCGGTGCAATCCGCGATTGCAAACAACATCAGAATTCAAATTCCGCTCTGGTTCAATGAAGGTATCGCTGAGTATCAATCCTTGGAGTGGGATACAAACTCGGACATGTTCATCAGCGACGCTATTATCAATAACTACCTGCCCCCAATTCCTTACCTCTACGGCTACTTTGCGTATCGCGGCGGACAGTCGGTCTGGAAGTTCATTTCTGAAAAGTACGGACGTGAAAAGATTGCAGAGATTATGACGCGCCTGCGTGCCACACGCAATCTGGACGCCACGTTTCGTGGCTCGCTCGGGCTCTCCGTTGAAGAACTTTCCGAAAAATGGCTGCGTGAGCAGAAAGTAAACTACTGGCCTGAAATTGCACGCCGTGAAGATATTAACACAATCATGAAGCGACTGACTGACCACCGCAAAGACGGGAGCAACTACAATACTTCACCTGCAATTTCACCGCAAGGCGACAAGTTCGCATTTATTAGCGACCGTAGCGGTTACTTTGATATTTATGTTGCTTCGACTTTGAATCCGAAGGAACAACGTCGCCTAGTGGCTGGACAGAAAAGCCCTGACTTCGAGGAACTGAAAATTCTCACGCCCGGCATAACCTGGTCGCCAGACGGCAAAAAAATCGCGCTGGCAACCAAAGCAGGTGAGCAAGACGCTATTATGTTTATTGATGTGGAGACAGGCAAGACTGAAAAACTGTCTTTTGGTCTCGATGGCATCTTCTCTGTGGATTGGTCGCCTGATGGAGAAAAACTGGCGTTTATCGGCAATCAAGACTACAAGAGCGATATCTATGTCTATAACTTGAAGACGGGTGAACTCATCAATGTAACCAACGATGTCTTTAGCGACGCTGACCCGAGCTGGTCGCCAGACGGCAAAAAAATTTACTTCTCATCAGACCGACAAAATTACACCTTGATTTCGTCCGTCGTACTGCCAAAAGAAAAGGGATATCGCATTGCACAAGGCTCGACGAAAGACGTCTTCAAGATGCGCTTGCACGACTACTCACAGTACGACCTTTATGAGTTAAATCTGGAGACCACGACCTTACGCCGCCTCACCTCAACTGAAGGTGTAGATGAATCCTCTCCTGTAATCAGTCCAGATGGCAAGCGCATGCTGTTTGTCTCTGATCGAAATGGAGTCTATAACATCTACGAGATGATACTTGAAGGCATTGAATCGTTTGGACCCCTGGCGGGTGCAACGGCATCACTTGAGGCGTTGCCAGCGACATTGCCGCAGCCGAAAGTTCGCCCGATTACCGATTTGCTGTCAGGTATTCGCCACATTTCACTCTCGCGTGATGGCACAAAACTCTTGGGTGTTGGCTTGGATTACGGCGGATTTGATATTTACATGCTGCGCATGCCCTTTGAGCGACAAGTCAAAACAACGCTGAAAAATGGCGAACTCGAACCGACCAATTGGGGCAAAGTGATGGTCAAGACACAGAGCACGAAGTTTGCCGAAAACACAGGCTTGCTCAAGAATAAGGGCGCACAGTATCAAGCCATGATTTTTGGTGACCAGAAAATTCAAGTTGCACAACAATCAGGACAACTGCCAAAAGCGACTGGATTGACAGGCATAGATACGGCAAAGTCTTCTGGCACGAAAGCACAAAGCACAGAGGGCTCTTCCGAAAACAAACTGGGCTTCAACCCAAGAAAATATGTATTTGTAGAAGGTTTCGATAACTCTGTGCTAAACACGGCAGCAAGCAAACCTTCGAAGGTAGATTCTAGTGCGCTGATGGCAGATGCACCAAAAGACTCTATTATCATTTCTGAACCGCGCATCAATGTAAAGAACTTTGTCTTTGATCGCACTAACCTTAGTAGCCTTTCCGAAAAGCTAAAGGAAAGTGAGAAACGTGCAGTAGCTGAAAACAAGCCGAGAAATGCGCTAGATGAAGATGGTGACTATAAAGTCAAACGCTACCGACTGAGTTTTTCGCCAGACATTGTCTATGGCGGCGCAGGATATGATGCAATTTGGGGGGCGCGTGGCTCTGGAATCTTTGCATTCAGCGATCTGCTTGGCAATCACCAAATAAGCATTTTCACGAACCTACAATTCGATTTGCAGAACAGCGATTACGGTATCACTTATGCTTACCTTGCCAATCGAATGGACTATGCTTTCAGCGCATTTCACCAAGCGCGCTTCTTGGGTTTGCAAAATCCAACTAATCCGAATTTCATTGATTTCTTCCGATTCAGACTTTATGGTGCAACACTCAGCGCACAGTATCCGCTCACACGCTTTGATCGATTTGATTTCAGCTTAGGCTATCTGACACTGTCTAAGGAGAACCTCGATGGCTCATTTGGCAATGAAAGCGTAGGATTCTTCTATCCTGCAATTACATTCACACACGATGACTCGCGTCCCTTTCTCTATGCACCGATTGCAGGGACACGCTATGCGATTAGCCTGTCTGGTACAGCAGGCAGTCGAGTCAGTTTTGCATCAGTGCTGTTTGACTACCGTACCTACTTTGATTTTGCGCGCTACTATTCATTTGTTGTCCGCTTCTCTGGCGCAGCAAGCGTTGGTAGCACCCCACAAAATTACTTCATTGGCGGCACGGAAAACTGGATCAATCGGCAGTTTGAGAATAACACGATCCCCATCAACTCAGTGCAAGATTTCATCTTCACAACACCAGCAATTCCTCTGCGCGGGCATAACTTCAACGCACAGAATGGAACGCGTTTTGCACTCCTCAATACAGAGTTTCGTTTCCCATTTTTGCAAGCGCTACCACTCGGACCAATTCCTATTCCGCTCTACTATATCATGGGAACCTTCTTTGCCGATGTCGGCGTAGCGTGGTCTGACGAGAGCCGCCTGCGCTTTCGCTTCCGAGATACCCCAAACGGAACAATGCCATACTACAACGACCTCCTAGCAGGCGTTGGCTGGGGTATCAGAACAGTATTCTTAGGGTTTGTCGTGCGTTTCGATATGGCTTGGGCATACTACAGCCAAGGATTTTCAGAACCGAAATACTACATCTCACTCGGCAGCGACTTCTAAAAACGCCAGTGCGCATAATCTTGTTTGAGGGTCTGCATGAGTGTGCAGACCTTCTTTATTTTTGGGGCTTGGGACAAATTGTGTGCTTAGAACGAAGAGAGACATGCAACGCAGCAATGATGTAAGAGTTTTTTTTCAATCATCAAACTTTCAACTTGGATTATGCCAACAAAAGTCATTATTCCAACGGCTTTGCGCCAGTATGCTGAAGGACATGATACCGTCGAAGTTTCAGCGTCAAATGTCAAAGAGGCATTGGAGCAATTGAGCGCCCGCTATCCTGCGCTGAAAAAAAATCTTTATACCGAAGATGGCGCGCTGCGCTCTTTCATCAACATCTACAAAGGTGATGAGGACATTCGCAGTTTGCAAAACTTGCAGACAGCGATTTCCGATGGCGATGAGCTAATCATTGTGCCGTCTATTGCAGGTGGTGCAATGATTGGCGAAATGGAAGTAGAAAGCAGTGTTGAACTTTCGAACGATGAAATTAAACGCTATGCACGTCATCTTATCATTCCAGAGTTTGGTGTGGAAGGACAGAAGAAATTGAAACGTGCAAGCGTGCTCATGGTTGGTGCAGGCGGTTTAGGCTCGCCATTTGCCATGTATCTTGCTGCTGCTGGCATTGGACGGCTGGGTATTGTCGATTACGACACCGTTGATTTTTCAAACTTACAGCGCCAATTGCTGCATGGCACACCAGATGTCGGCAAACCAAAAACGCTCTCTGCTAAAGAGACCATTCAGCGCCTGAACCCACACGTGGAAGTAACACTTTACGACACGCCACTCACGTCCGCCAATGCCTTAGAGATTTTCAAGGACTATGATGTGATTGTCGATGGCACAGATAATTTCCCAACGCGCTATCTTGTCAATGATGCATGCGTGCTTCTGGGCAAACCAAATGTCTATGGCAGCATCTTTCGCTTTGAAGGTCAGCTCAGCGTGTTCTGGGCAAATAGCCATGAAGCCACTGATGGACGACTCCCCAAAGGGGCTTGCTACCGATGCCTGTATCCAGAACCGCCGACCCCTGGGCTCGTACCAAGTTGCGCGGAAGGCGGGGTGTTAGGAGTCTTGCCCGGCGTGATTGGGACATTGCAAGCAATTGAAACCATCAAACTGATTACCGGCATTGGCGAACCGATGCTAAATCGGCTCTTGCTCTTCGATGCTCTCAAAATGAAATTCCGCGAACTCAAACTGCGCAAGAATCCAGACTGCGTGGTCTGCTCCGACCATCCTACCGTGACCACGCTTATTGATTATGAGCAGTTCTGCGGCATGCCAGCCCATGATCGCACTGAACACGTAAGCGCTGCGCAAAAGGGCACAACCCTGTCAAGCCGTCCAGATGAAATTACCGTGCATGAACTGAAAGCACGTTTAGATAGAGGAGAAAAACTGTTCATTTTGGATGTACGCAACCCAAATGAATACCAAATCTCTCGGCTAAATGGCTCGATGCTCATTCCATTGCCTGAACTGCCAAACCGCTTGCATGAAGTCCCAAAAGACCAAGAAGTGATTGTGTATTGCAAAATGGGCGGACGCTCAGCACAAGCTATTGAGATAATGAAGCAATATGGATTTACGCGACTGAAAAATTTGGTCGGTGGCATCAATGCGTGGGCAGCAGAAATCGATAAATCCATGCCAACATACTGACCAAGCTAGCAAGTCTCATAAGGCTGAAATCGGCAAGGGCGAGCAAAATAGAGGAGCAAGGACTCATCTGCTGAAAAGTAAGTAGCATGAGAACTTGCTCCAACTTAAATCACCGTGCCTGATGTACTAATGGAGAGACAGCTATCGTGCGAACACTGTCAAGGTATGTTGCTTAGTATATTGCACAATCATCAGAAGTCTCAAAGATAGACACGAGCCATGCGACGCCATGCAGGCCAATCGTGTTCTGCATCTTCCCACACATCGCATTGATTCCAGATGCCTTTGTCCCAAAGTTTCGTTGAAAGTTCGCGCGTCGTGTGGTAGCAGGTTGGAATGTCCCGAGTGCTGGTAATCAGTTTGTAGTCAATTTGGCGCAGGCGTTCAAGTTCGTTGTGGTCGTGTAAGTTTGGCACAAAATCCAACGGCGAGTTGAAATAGACATCTTCATCGTAATAGCCGTCGAAGAACGACTTGGTGGAGTATCCACCCGACATAGCGACAACTTTGTTAGCATACCACGGATGTTTGAGGGCAAAGAGCATCGCTAAGAATGCACCAAAACTTGTGCCAGTCAGAATGGTAAAAGTATTGGGGTTTTTGTGGCGCATGAGCGGATAGACTTCGTGCATCACATAACTTTCCCATTGATTATGTCGCTTCATGCGCCAGTTGGGATGTGCCTGGGTGTTATACCAACTCTCCGTGCTGCAGCTATCAATGCAATAAAATTGCAGGTAGCCTGCATCAATTTTGTCGGTAAGCGTGTCAATCATCTGAAAATCTTTCCATTCATAAAATCGAGAGTAAGAGGTTGGGAAAACGAGAACGGGCGCGCCAGCATGTCCAAAGATGAGCAGTTCCATATCGCGCTGCAAATGCGGACTGAACCACTTGTGATATTCTGTATGCATGGTGTGTTGTGGTTTTTAAACGAAACAGTTAGATTGTAAAAATTACACTTTTGGCATCGGTCAGGCAATTATTTCCAAACAAATTTTTTTGAACATCGTGTTATTTTGTACCTTATTTTTTCCTTTTCAAGCTTTTGTGTATTTTGGGCGCAGTTAGGCAAAAAATCCAGACTAACTCCAACAAATGCCTAAGTATTTACTTATCCTCTTGACGATATGGGCTATCTCGTTTTACGGCTGCGGAGGGGCTCAAGAAGCCGCAAAGACAGATGAGCTAAAAGTCGATACAACTGCTGCTGCTCCTGATACTTCCAAAATTGATGTGTCTCAACTCCGAGATACCTCGAAGGTTGAGGAACTGGATTATGTTGCCGTTACCACCGACGAGCGCATTAACCCCGTGCGGCTAATTCGGCTTGGGCAAATTACTGACGGCGGTCTAGCCATGGAAATTGTGCAAGATGATACGCTCGGCTGCCGCTATGTGATACCGAAAGCGTGGCTAGCGTCACAACGACGCTACAAAAATCTCGTCAATTACTACGGCAACGATAAAATCTCCGTCATTATCTCTGTGGCACGCCCAACATTTGATTCAGTCAATATCTGGGCGCAGGTGCAAGAAGCTATTGCATTTGGTAAAAATCAGCTGCCCAGAGAAGATTGGGCAATGACCGCCGAACTCAATACAGCGCGCACAAACACAACGCAAAATTATTTTGGTCGCTACGAGTTCCGAGGAAAGCAATATAACCTGGCCTTTTTCAAGGCTGGGGAACTGCAGTATAATCTGCTGGTTGAGCACCCGCTGAATTCTCTTACTGACCAAGAAGCCAAAGCCATCAACTACATCTTTGCGAATTTTTCTGCAACAGGGAAGCCCAAAGCAGAAATCCCGTTGCCTGTCAAAACCACATTCAGTGATGCGGCAGCAGAACTGAGAAATGTTGGCGACTCGCGCAGTGTTGATGTGCCTTTTGCGAAAGGCTCTGATAAAATGCCCAGTAATGTCGGTGGATTGGACATTGTCATAGAACTCTTGCAAGCAGAGAAAGGTACAACCGTTGGCATTTATGCTTATGCAGACGATGTAAAGCTAGAGCAACGAAAAAATGAAAAAGACCGAGACTTCAAGAAGCGTGAGGAGGATGCACGCCGACGCATCGGTCTCAACCGCTCCAAAGCGATTGTGAACTATCTCAAAAGTAAAGGCATTGCAGCAAGTCGTTTGCGCGCAGAATATGACCCGAAAGTTACGGGTCTTGTTACCATCAAGGTGCTGGCTAAAAAAGTCGATAAACCCACAGCAAAAGCAGCAACTGGCAAAAAGAAAAAATGAGAGGCTACAAAACAGGCAAGCCTTTTCTTCCGTTCTTTGATAAGCAGAGTCTTGAAGCGCGAGACTGTTTTTTTTGATGCTCGTGCGTCTGTACAGGTCTTGCGCGTAATTCCCAAACTCTATGACCGATGCGAGAAGAATTAGAATTGCTCCAACTGATTGAAACTGGTGAAGACGCTCATACGGAATTCAAGCGTCTGGTACATTCTCCAGAAAAAATTGCTAAATCCATCTGCGCATTTGCAAATACTTCGGGTGGGATTATTCTCATCGGTGTCGATGACGACAAACGCATCGTGGGCATAGAGAGCGAAAAAGAAACTTTTGAGATTCTACACGAAGCCGCAACACGCCATATCAGCCCAACGGTATCGTTTGAAATTGAAGTCTTGGAGTATAGAGGGCGTGATGTCTTGGCTGTGATCGTTGAAGCCAGTGACCAAAAACCGCACTATCATCTCTCGGAAGTACGAGACCCAAAAACACTCAAGAAAATTCAAGATCGAAAAGTCTATCTGCGGCAGGGCAGTCAAAATGTTGCAGCAACACGAGAGATGGTGCAGTTGATGCAAGCCGAGAAACGACCCATTCGCATTTCATATAGCGACAATGAACGCACACTCTTGCGTTACCTTACAGCTTACCACCGCATTACACTGCATGAATACAGCAAACTGGTCAATATCTCAAACCGTCGTGCAGCACGTATCTTGATTTCACTGGTGCGAGCCGGCGTGATTGTGCTGCATACAGAAGGTAAGCATAACTACTATACGCTTGCGCTGACCACGTCGTAATATCATATTGCAGATAGGAATTGCTAGTGAATGGCTACGACCCAGAGACGGCTAGCAAACGATGCATGCTCATCTGTGCATTTTGTCTGTTCTGTTGAGTGCGCTTGCGGTGGTGCTACTGCAACTTTTCCCTGCGTCTTCCCATATAAAGACTCGCCAGAAATGTGAGTGTTTGTTATATTCTCAGCCTTGCTCTTTGAAATCGGGGATGACAGGTTTCGACAGGGCATGCGGAGAAAGCGGTTGCACTCCGAGTTTCCGCACGGACGGACTCGTTAAAGAAGTCTGTGCAACAGTAAATGCGGAAGATTATTCTTACGCAATGGCTGCCTAATTAGCACAAGTTAATTAGTCACGCCACGTTTGCAAGTTGAAGCGCCTACACGGAGACTTGCAAATGTCATAACCCTGCGCTTGAGCATTGCTCGCGCCGTAGGCGTCGTAGGCGTTTTTCTCAACGGCGCCTGCGACTACCAAGTTGAGATAGCAACATGAACCGTGTCAATGCGGTCGCTTGTTGCGAATGCCTAAACATTGAAGATGAGTGTGGGAGCCGATTTTGACGCTGCTCTGGACGCGGGTTCGAGTCCCGCCATCTCCACCAAGTTTAACCGCGCTCAACCCGTTGCATGTAAGTGGGTTACAGCGCGCATCTATTCAAGACCCACGACGATAACAACCACAATGGAACAGTTATTTTCGCCCTGGCGCTCCAAATATATGGAATCCTTCAAGGAGAATACGCGAAAAACCGATAGCAAGTCCATTTTCGCTGATATTCCACCCGAAGAAGATGAAATGCGTATGGTGGTCTATCGCGGAAAAACCAGTTTTATCATCATGAACCTGTATCCCTACAACGCCGGGCATCTGATGATTATCCCCTACAAACAAACGCCAAACTTCTCCGACCTCGATAGCGAGACCCGACTTGAAATTATGAACCTGATTGATCTTTCCATGAAAGCGCTGACCGAGATACTCTCCCCGCATGGCTTTAACGTCGGGCTGAATTTAGGTAGCGTTGCAGGCGGCAGTGTGGATTCGCATATTCATTTTCATGTCGTGCCACGCTGGCATGGCGACACAAACTTTATGCCTGTGCTCGCAGATACAAAAGTGATTAGCAACGATATGCGCGAGCTCTACTACAAACTGCGTGATACGATGCAAAAACTCTCAAAACCACAGTTACCAATGAACACCCAAGAACTTGTCGAGCAACTCAGAGAAGTCTCAAAAGATTTACTGATGCCGAGCGAATCAGACTATCCCTTTGAAATTTTTCAGTGGAACGATGCCATGCCAACCATGGACGAAGTGTTACAACGTGGCGGGTACGCAGAAGATACTCCTGTCGAGAGCGTTGACTTAGATTATCTCTTTCAAAACTTGGCTGAAGAAAAAGACTGGCACGACGATGTGCAAAAAGCACAGGTCCCAAAATTCCGCCAATTTGCTGACCTTATGAAAACACATCTGAAAGGCCTGCAAGTCTATCGCGTGGGCACAGTTGAAATTGATGTATATGCCGTCGGCAGAATCGGCAACGATGTCGTAGGTTTTAAGACCAAAGTAATTGAGACCTAAACGCCACAGCAAAAACTGAGAACTGAATTACATCCATCGTTCTTAAGTAAATAAAAGAGGCGCATAAAGACTTTGCCTGTCCATCGTTGTGGAATCAGTTGCTGCTTGAAGTGAAGTAAGAACAGCCCCTTTGGAAATCTGTATCACCTCCACTTAGTTTTACATAGGATGAATCCCTAAGTTCAACCTGCACTATCTTAGCTAATGCATCACAAATGAGGTAAGCAATGAGCGCTATCATACCTTCCGTTAGACAGGTAGACTACCTTGAGACGATCATCAAGATCCAGCATGGTCTGCTGCAAGCCAAAGAGTTGTCCGCATTCTATGATGCTATGCTCTCTGATATTCGTCAAGCTACAGGAGCAAGCCGTGCGTACTTTTTTAGTTCTCAGTTGCACGATACAATCCAAGTCTATGCGCTCGTTGCTGAGTCTTGCGAACCATCACTCTCGCCACGAACAGATATAACGCTTCTGCAAGCTTTGCCGCACAGCTATGTACCACACTGGACAGTAACCTTGATGCACAATGGACTTGTCTATGGCACACAAAACAGCTTTGCAAGCGAAGAGAGGTTTTTTATGTCTGCGCAAAATATCCAATCGATATTGCTTGCCCCAGTCATTGCAGAGCAACGCTTCTTAGGCTTTTTAGGTCTTGATGATTGCAAGAATGCACATGAATGGAACACGATGGATAAGGAAATGCTGCAGCGTCTTGCCGCTGCATTAGCCTATGCGCTCTTGCGCGAGCAAACCATGCGAGACTTAATGTATGCAAGACAGGAGCAGCTTGAGCTAATGGAAATGTTAGCCCACGACCTCAAGAACCCACTGTCTGCAATTTTGCTTACAGCTGAAGTGCTGATTAAAAACCAAGATAAACTCTCGCAAGAAGAGGTGGAGAAACGGGTGACGAACATTAAGCGGAGTGTGCTTAGGATGAAAGATATCTCCGACACAATGTTGCAGAGTCATAGATCGACTCAAATTATGTCAATGACGCTCTGTCTCGAGCCGATTGGTCTTACAACTGTGATTGAAACGGTTGTAGACGCACTTCGCATGCAAGCGGCAGCAAAAGGTCAGCAATTGGTGGTAGAAGCAAGTAAAGAAGTACCTAAAGTATTGGGAGATAGAATTGCAGTGATGCAGGTTTTGGAAAATCTTATCTCGAATGCAATTAAGTTTTCGCCGTTGGGCAAAACGATTTGGATACGGCTGAGCAAACATGATAAGTGGATTCACATTGAGGTTGCTGATGAAGGTCCGGGAGTTAAGGAAGAAGATCGCCATAGGCTGTTTCAGAAGCGTGCAAAACTTTCTATCAAACCAACAGGTGGTGAGAGTACCACAGGCTATGGACTTTGGATTTGCAAAACGCTTATTGAGGCGATGCACGCAAAAATCTGGTATGAAGAGCGGCAGGGGTATGGGGCAACCTTCGTTGTAGCTTTGCGTAGCACCACAGAAGTGAACGAAAGCTAAGTGTAGCGCGTTAGTGCCTTTTGTTAAGTTGTTACAAGCTGGTCTGAGCTTTGAGACGTTCAGCTTGGTCTTGTACTTTCAAGGCCTCGATTAAGCCCTCTAAATTGCCATCAAGGATTTCTTGGAGTGGCCAATTTTTGACATCACCTTCTAAGCGGTGGTCAGTAACGCGGTTTTGCGGGAAATTATAGGTGCGGATTTTGTCGCTGCGGTCGCCGCTGCCAACCATAGAGCGACGCATATCGGTGCGCTGTTGTTGCTGTTCTTGCAGTTTGGCATCGTAGAGTTTAGAGCGTAGCATTTTCATTGCGCGCTCGCGATTTTGCAATTGTGAGCGTTCTTCTTGACAAGCCACGACAACGCCTGTCGGAATATGCCGAATGCGCACGGCGGTTTCAACTTTATTGACATTTTGTCCGCCCTTGCCGCCGCTGCGATACGTAGTAATCTCTAAATCTTCCTTGCGAATCTCGACATCGACCTCTTCAGCTTCAGGCAGCACGGCAACGGATGCGGCTGAAGTATGGACACGACCCTGCGATTCTGTCTCAGGTACACGCTGCACGCGATGCACGCCGCTTTCGAATTTCATAGTGCCATAGACATCTTCGCCAGTGAGGCTAAAGATAATTTCTTTGAAGCCGCCCATGCCACCAGTGTCGTTGTAGTCAAGCACTTGAAGCAACCAGCCTTTGCGCTCAGCGTAGCGTTGATACATTCGGAAAAGGTCAGCGGCAAAGAGTGCTGCTTCATCGCCACCTGTACCTGCGCGAATTTCGACAATTGCGTTGCGCGAATCGGCTTCATCTTTCGGCAGAAGTAGCAGTTTGAGTTTTGCTTCAAGCATCGGGAGTTGTTGCGCAAGTGTGTCATACTCTTGCTGTGCAAGCGCATGCATATCGGGGTCTTTTTCCGAATAAAGCATGTCCTTTGCCGCAGCAAAATCCGATTTGGCGCGCTTGTATTCCGAATAGGCTTTGACGACTTCACCCAGCGAGCGATACTCTTTACTGAGTTTTCGAAAAAGGTCTTGATTAGCCACAGTTTCGGGCAGTGCCAGCTGGGCTTCAATTTCTTTGTATCGCTCAGTCAGTTGCTCAAGTTTATCAAACATAATATGTTAGAGAATCGCGGAGTTTATGCCGTGCAAATGGTACAGAAAAACATAATGAGAAAGGTGATAAGGTTTGTTAATGCGTCGCGTGATTCAATTTGCTTTTACGGTAGCCATAAAGAAAATAAATGCCAAGCCCTAATGCGACCCAGACCCCAAAGCGCATCCAGTTTGCAGCGCCGAGTTCGGTCATCAGGTAGCCAACCGACAGCACAGCGAGTGCTGGAATCAGCGAGAACTCACGTTTGAAGCAAAAATAAGCTAAGACCACAGTGCCAATGAAATAGGTTGTCATAGGGATACGATGCGCAACTTGTGCCCAAAGGGATTCACTGCTGGAGGACAAGGTGAAAAAGGCTTGAACGCCCTCAGGGTTCAGTACGATAACGCTGGACCAAATAAACAGCACAATCAGCGGCACGAGATACTTGCCATTGACAAACGGGATTTTGAACTTACGTTCGGCTAGCGGCTCAGATTTTTCCAGTACCATGATACCGCCAGAGACAAGCAAGAATGCAAAGAGTGTCCCAATGCTGGTCAGGTCAGTTACGACGGTCATGTTTGCAAACAGTGATGGAATGCCAACAATAAGTCCAGTAACAAGCGTTGAGAAGCCGGGTGTTTTGAAGCGCGGGTGAATGGTGGCAAAGCGTTTAGGCAAGAGCCCATCACGGCTCATTGCCATCCAGATGCGTGGTTGCCCAAGTTGAAAGACGAGCATCACGGATGCCATTGCAATGACAGCACTCAATGCAATAATGCCTGAAATCCATTGCAAGTTAGCACCTTCGGGTCCGAAGACAAACGCCAGTGGGTCGCCCACATTGAGCAGTTTGTAGTGGCTCATGCCCGTGAGCACGAGTGCAACAGCAATGTAGAGCAGCGTGCAAATCAGTAGTGAATACATCATGCCGCGTGGCAAATCGCGCTGTGCGTCTTTGCATTCTTCGGCAGTTGTGGAGATGGCATCGAAGCCGATGTAGGCAAAAAACACAGCCGAGACACCTTGCATCACGCCTGACAAACCATTCGGTGCAAAAGGTGTCCAGTTGCTCGGTTTGACATAGAATGCGCCCAAAATAATAACTAGCAAGACGACCCCGACTTTTAGAATCACCATTAGGTTTGTGGTGGTGCGTGATTCTTTGATACCGATGTAGACGATAGCGGTAATCAACGCATTGATGAGGAAGGCAGGCAAATCGCATATCAAACGAAAGCCCGCGATGACAGGAGCATTGAGCCAAGTTCGGTAGGCATCAAGCGTAGTGGCAAAGTCCAAGTTCTGTGAAAGGCTCTCGAGCGTTGTGCCACGTGCCAGTTCTGCTTCAATTGTCGCTGCAGCTTGCGACGCCGTGAAGTAGTCCATAGAGAGATAGTCAGGAAAGTGGATGCCGTAACCAGCCAGAAGTGCTGTGAAGTAGTCGCTCCAAGAAATTGCAACGACGATATTGCCGACAGCATACTCCATAATTAAGCCCCAGCCGATAATCCAGGCAAAGAGTTCGCCAAATGAGGCATAGGCGTAGGTATAGGCTGAGCCAGAGACAGGAATAAGCGAAGCAAATTCTGCATAGCAGAGCACGGAGAAACCGCAGGCAATTGCGGTAAAGACAAAGAGCAACGACACTGCAGGTCCGCCTGAATAAGCCGCATTACCGATAGTCGAGAAGATACCGGCACCAACAACGGCAGCAATGCCCAGCATCGTGAGATCAAAGACGCTGAGCGTTTTGACAAGCGTGTGAGTTTTTTCACCATCACCAAAACCGTGTGCTATATCGCTCTGAATTTGCTGAATGGATTTTTTCCGAAAGAAAGATCCGTTTGGCATCGCTGAATTATCGCATCGGTTTTGCAGCGGTGCACATCATATTGCTGCGTTTGTTGATAGTGTCTGTGCCATAGTGGAACGCAGAACGCAGTATATCTTGCAAGCTCGAAAGCATTGTATCAATCTAAATTTTTTTCAGTCATTTGCAAATATCAGGTAAAATCAGTCGAGGGGTTAAAATCAACGCACACAAGCATGCAGCGAGATATCAGAGCAACCAATCAATTTTGCGCACCACCAAGACGGGGTTCTCACTGCGGCTTGAGACTTCAACGGCAGTCGAGCCCAAAAAAAACTGTTTGAATCCACCTGCGCCGTGTGCGGAGATAACCGTCAAGTCAATGGCGTTTTCTTTGCTATACTTCAAGATAGCATTGCCTGGAGAAACTCCCTTGATGTCATCATTGATGAAGAGGCGTTTAATGCCATTCAAAGTGAAAAGACGTTTGACGGCATCCATTTCTGTTTTTGGGTCGCGTATCATTGAGGTTTGAGTGGAGCGATAGTGCACGACATGCACATCGGAGTCATATTCTTTGGCAAACTTCATCAAGTAAGGTAAGGCTTGCTGCGAGAGTTCAGAAAAATCTGTCGGGAAGAGCAGGCGAATCGGACGGAATTTTTGTTCAGGTCGTGAAAAGACCATCAGCGGGCATGGTGCTGTACGGATAACGCGGTATGTGGTGCTGCCTAAAATGAACTGATTGGTAATGCCCATGCTGCGCGTCGCCATCATAATCAGTCCGACATGTTGCTCTTTGCCAACGCGTGCAATCATGTCAGTAGGTTTGCCAAAAGCCGTGAGCGTGGTAACATTTTGGGTATTTCGCAACTTGGGCTGAATGTGCAGTTTCATGCGATTTTGAGAATCCTGCTCTAAGGTACGGCGCAGCGTTTGCACATCGGCGTTGCTCTTGCGATAAGGGGCATATTCCGGTGCAAGATCGTCCACAACATTCAGCACAATGATAGAAGAATTGAAAACTTCAGCCACTTTCGTAGCGTGCTCTACCACCGATTGCGACTGCAGCGAAAAATCCACTGGGCAGAGAATTTTGCGAATAATAGCTTGCTGCATGATCTGAAATCAGGTTTTTAATCTTTTTGCGATACAAGATCACAACGTTGCAATATAAAGGCTTTATGAGACAAGTTGTTGGATTAAGTGCAAAACAAGCAACGGTTCATCTTGTTTGGGCAAAATACCTTTGAGTGATAAATCGGCGCGGTGCAGAGCAAGCAGGGCGCGTTCAATATCGCGCTGTGAAAAGACTTCAGCGTGACGCCGGTATTCTTTGAGAAAGTAGACCTGTGCGCCGAACAGTCCAAGTTCTTTTGCCGCATCTTGATCGCTCATGCGCAGTGCAGCAGGCGTTTTGAGTTTCCAGAGGCGCGTAAAAAAAGCGTGAAGTAATTCACAATAGGCGCAAGACTACCTTCCCGCTCAAGAATTTTCAGGGCAATGCCAGAGGCTTGGCGCAGATTGCGCTCAGCAACCGCTTTCTGAAGGGCGAAAACATCATATTCTCTCAGTACAGCAACAGCATCTAAGACATCTTGTCCTGTAATGGTTTTGTCGGCGCGTGTGCCGGCATAGCTGATGAGTTTTTGAATTTCGTTGCTAAGTTCGCGTGCAGAATTGCCTACGAAGATCTCAAGATTGCGCAGGGCATCGGGCGTCAGGCGCCAGCCTAAACGTGCAGCATAGCGCTCTGCAAACTCAGCCTCAGATTTGAGCGGCACACATTCGTAACTAACTGTTTCTAACCACACAAATGGCTCTTTTTTCAGGTCTTGTTTTTCCAATGCACCTGCCGCAAGTACAAGGGTTGTCGTGCTGAGAGGATGTCTCAGATACTGCTCAAATTCTGCAAGGTGTGCAGCTTGTTTTTCTTTTGAAGACTCTTTTCGGACTTTGTCAAATTGCTTGACTATCACCAGCCGCCGTTCTGCAAACATAGAGTACTCTGAGGCTGCCGAGACAATTGCGCCCAGAGTGGTCTCAGCACCATAGAGCGTTACGGTGTTAGCGGCTTGCTCCACTTCATCTTTGAACAAGAGAGACTTAAGGGCACGCAGTACTTCTTCAATAAGAAACTCTTCTTCGCCATAGAAAAAGTAAATGGGCGCTGTGTGCTTGGAGCGAAGCAGTGTATCTAAGTCAGAGAGAGTGAGACGTTTTGCCACAGGGTACCAAAGATGTCGCAGGCTTTCAGCAATAACAATTGCCTGCGCTTGCTTTCGGCTGGTGCCGCCGCAGTGCAGAGGCACTGTGGGCAATACTAGATTCGAACTAGTGACCTTTCGCGTGTGAAGCGAACGCTCTAACCAACTGAGCTAATTGCCCGCGTGTTTCAAAATCAACTTGCAAAGAGCAAAAATAACGCGTCTGCAGATTTCTTCAAAATGTTATGTGTGGCTAAATGACAGCAAGCTGTACTCAAAAAGTTGCAATTAAGCTACTTGACGACCGCAATTTTAAGGCGCACACTTTCCGACTCGCGCTGCTCTGGCGTGATGATGCCGTAATAAATCCCACTCTGCACATTTGAGAGATTCCAGACAACTTCATTATCGGTGCCGCCACGTCCTTCAACGGTTTGCTCCCAGACTTTAGCGCCAGTGAGAGAAAAGACTTTAATTGTAACGCGTGCATTTTCACGCAAATAAAAACGAAAACGCGTTTCCTCGCGCGCAGGATTAGGATAGTTGTAAGCTAATTTTGCAGGGAAAAATTCGCTAATGCTCACTTGCTGCCAATTCGGCGTGCGTTGCACCTGCAGCACATTACGATTCTGTGCATCGGCATAAAGCGATAACCATGCCACATTAGGCGACGACGCCAGCAATTCAAAGCCCTGCAAGAATCCAGCCCGATCAATGCTGTAAAGATGAAGACGTGTCTGACTTGAAACAAGCGCTACACTTGGCGTGGTCTCCGTGTTTTCTGCCACTGCTATAGTGAAAAGCATTTGACCGAGGCGAGTGTAACCTGCAAGCCGACCGTCAGGCGTGTGAATGATCAAATCTTCAAATGTGTCGCCATCAAGGTCTGCAACAATAGGGCTCGAGGCAAGGGGCTTTTCAGAGAAAAGCTGAATCGGAAAGTTCGTAATCAGTACCCCACTGGGATTGTAAGCAAAAATTTTATCGTCAGCAGCAATTACTGTTGCCACTTCGCCACGATGTTGCAAGTCAGCAAAAACTGGTGAGGCTCGAATCGGATTTTTGCATGGCACAGCCACACGCACAAGCTCACCGCCTTCACGCAGCAGCAGGAGCGTTTTGTCTTGCAAGACGACAGCCCCAATTAAGCCACGCGTGAAGCCTGTAGCTGCAGCAGCTGTAGCAGGAACATCGCCGAAGAGCCAGCGCGTGGCGCCAAACTGCGCACGATCTTCAGCCACGTGAAGCGTTTCAGTAGCACTGACGATGGCACGCGAAGAAATTTGCGAAGAATCCGTAAGGCTAATGCCGGTAGGAGAAATGGTGCCACGAAAGACTATCCCCGAGGCTGTGCCAATGCGATAAATTGCGCTCGATGTGGCACTACTGCGTTCCAAACTGAGCGTGGTGATGCGGGAGCCGAAGCGACGCAGCAGCGTCTGTGAAGAAGCGCGAAGGAAGGCTATGAGTGAATCGCCGGACGCTCCGAGAATTACACTCGAGTTAGCGGCAGGTTTCAACTGACTCGAAAACTCACCAAGCCGCTGTGCTGTTGTGAAAACGTCGCCACGGGTGTTTTGAACAAGAACGAGCGTGTCGAGCACTGTGGGAGAGGCACGCATGTCGAAGTCTCCAGAGAGTTGAATAGGAAAGTTAGGCAAGGGTTGTAAGAATGCAGAGCCGCGTTGAACCTGAGCGGTCATGATGGGCGCAGGTTGTGAAAAGGCACTGAAACGAATTTGTGTAGGTGCACCGCGCGCAGAACGCGTGTTAGGGATGGTGTTGTCATCGATTTGGTTTCGGTAAAACGGCGCGATATTGCCTTGAAAGAAAGCATCGAACACGACGCCAGACTGTGTGCCACTGCCAGCATCTTGAATGCCGTAGTTTTGTCCGATGTCTTGCGATCCATCCGCTTCTAAGAGAAAGACCGCGCGCGGCTCGAGTGCGTTAATGCGATTCGAATCGCGCCGTTCGGCAATAAGGTCTTCGCTGATGCGCCAAATTAACACGCCACCATCGAAGCGGCGATTATTTACGGTGGCGCTAGGCAAGCTCCATTCGTAATTATCGCAGGCAACAACTTGTCCGTTAAGGCGTGAGATGTTGCCGAAAGAAAAGCCGGCTTCATCGCGTGTGAAAGTAAGCAGCGTAGGTGTGCCGCGCTGAACAAGGGTCAGCGTAACGCCTGTAGCGCGTGCATCGCGTTGACGATTTTCGAGCAGGAAATACTCGCGTGAAGAAATTGGCACGCGGTAAATCACCGAATCGGAATTTTGGTGCAAGCCTTGTGCAGAAAGTCGCAGGGTTTGTGCAGAGGCACGAACCTCGACGGGACGTGCCCAGCCCAGAATCAGACGTTCCCAAGCTGAAGGTTCAGGCGGCAAGACACCGTTGTAGTTGAAGAAGCCTTCGCCATCGAGCAACCCAAAGCGTCCAATACCGCTGCGTCCATTCGTGGTGTTGAAAAGGTCAGGTACACCAAGGAAACTTGCAAAACTGGCGCAGAGCAATCCATTTGTGGACAGTTCAAGCAAGGCGCGTCCGCCGATGGCGTCAATCTCGCGTGTTTCTGTAGCAGGCAAAAGTGAGGTGTTGGTAATTCTTACGCCGCCACGTACGGCAAAGCCGTTGAAGGCGGGACCAAAGACACGCCGAAACGACCCAAGGTTGAAGGTCAGTGAGGGCAAATCAAAGGGGGTGGGGTCGGCGCCGCCAAGCGCAACAAGGTCAATGTCGCGTCCGACACCAGCATGAAAAATGATGAAGCAATCGAACTGCGAGAAATCTAATTCGGGACTTTGGGCATCGACAAGTGTCCAGACTTCGCGAATGAGTTCAGCCAGTCGCTCATTGCCTTCGCCTCGGCGCGGTGAATACTCCGACATCACTTTTGAGACACGGTAAATGCGTGCAGGTACAGTGTAAGTGATGCGTGTTTTGCCGTCGCTGCAGGTCTCAAAATAATTTTTAAGAAAATCAAGTTTGCGCTGAAAGTAAGCGCGATCATGCGGCAACGGGTCAATGACCGTATCGCCTGCAGCAACAAGGTAGGGCAAGCCCCCGAATTGTCCTGTGCCTGTCGTGCGCGAATCGGTATCGGCTTGAAATTCTACCATAACGGCTAAAATGCGAAACGTGCCAACACCTAAGTTTTGAAGACGTGAGGGTCTGTCACTGCCTTCTGCAACAAGGCGATGTGAGGCATGCAGCACATTGAAGGTGGCTTGCGCATAGAGCCCCGCATGCAAGAGAGGACAGCTAAAAAAGAGAATAAGAAGAAAAATGCCAGTGCGCATAAGTTTAGTGCGAAGGCTTGGAGCGCGCAAAATAAAACAAGCACACAAAGGTGAAATCGTCATGAAAAGAAAAGACAAGCAAAGTGTGAGACAAAAAAGGGGCTTGCGCAACAAGCCCCGTGAGAGACTCAAGAACATCATTGCCGTGAGGCTTGACCGAGCGTCGGAAAGTTAAGCACGAGCGAGATTCTGACTGTCCCTGCCAGTGGATGATTTTGTTCGACAGCTTGCAGATAACTGAAATCAACTCCTAAGAAGTTGTAGCGCAACCCAGCACCGAAGGTTAGGAATTGCCGTCCGCCTGTGCGTTGATCTTCATAGAAATAGCCGGCACGCAGCGCAAGGAGTGAAGGTTTGCCATACCAATACTCGATGCCGACGCCGGTGGTAAAAGTGCGAAGCACAGCTTCGACGCCCCAAGAAGTAAAAAGCGCTTGCAGGAATCCATCGGTTTTCAGTCGTGGCAGCAGCGTGTCGCCGCGTGGTTCAAATTCTACAGTGCGGCGCACCAGTAAGCGACTGACATCAGCGGTAACGGTCATTTTGTTGTAGTCATCGTTGAGCAAACGAAAGGCAAAGCCAGCACGAAAGTTGGTCGGCAGGGGGTCGGCTTGTGCAGCATCAACATAGGTCATGGCTGGACCGATGTTCGAGATATTCAACCCGAAGCTAAGCCGATCGCTGAGCCAGCCACCAAATTGCGGACGCCAGAGTGTGGCAAGGTCAAACGAGATGCTATTACCCTGACCAGCGCTGCGCTCATTGCCGACTTGCACACTAGCAGGCGAAAGTGAGCTATTGATGTAGCGAATAGAGGTGCCCAGCGAAAGTTCAGGCAATACGCGCACGCCATAGTGCAGACCAACGGCAAACTCATAACTGCGAAATGCGCCCAGGTCATTGCCCGCTCCGTCTGTAAAACGGCTTTCACCAAGGTTGAGATAAATGAGGCTAAGGCCAAAGGTGCCCCAGCCCGGCACATAGTATTTCCCCGTAAGAAAATTGTAGAAAAGATCGGCGTTGAATGCAGGCAGCCAGTTTGAGTAAGTCAGATTGACATCAAATCCTTTTTGATAGCCTAATCCAGCAGGATTCCAGAACACCGCGCTGGCGTTGTCAGCAATAGCGACATTGGCGTCACCCATGCCCGCGGCACGAGAATCGGGACTAATAAGCAAAAACGGAACAGCAGTGGTAACCACAGTCGATGGCGCTTGAGCCATAGCGCGCTGTGCTGCAAAAACTGTGAGCACAGCAAGCAAAATCGAGCGTGAAAGAGAAAAAAGGCGATTGAAGTTCATCACAAGTTGCTATTAGTTATCAAAAATGAGAGCCGAATATACTTCCCAACCATGCACAAACCAAGAGCCGCACCTGTCCCCTTGCCCTACCAGACGAGCACGGTTTTGATGGCATCGGCGCGGTTCAAAGCTACATCGTAGGCTTGCTCATATTCTGAGACAGGGAAACGGTGCGTAAGAAATTTCTCTACAGGCAACGCATCTTCAGAAAGCAAATACTTAGCTTCAAAAAAATCATCATCACTGGTGCGAATGGAGGTAACGAAAATCGGCTCTTTATCTTGAATGAGCCGATAGTCAAGTTTCATCTCATCATAGTTTCCCACCAAAAGAAACGTGCCACGCGGCTTGAGCAATTTCATGGCTTGCTCGAGGATTAAGAGGCGACCAGTCGTTTCAATAATCACATCGTAGCGCTCAAGGTAATCCGAAGGAAAATCTAAGATATCAAAAGCAATGTCTTTTGCCGCTGCCAGCAGCCCACGCGTCTGATATTTCTCACAGGCATCGACGGCACTGAAGCCCTTGTAGTTCAAATACTCTGCAAGCATTAACCCCACTGAGCCTAAGCCAACAATCAAGATGCGCTCTATGGCTTCAAGATTAAGTTTTTTGACAGCGGAAATCGCATAGGCGACTAAGCCAATCAAGATATCTTTTTCTTCGGGTTGCCTGCGAATCGGAATCACATTGGCTTGATTGGTAACGACATACTCAGCTTGGCAACCAAAGAGCGGCGTCAGCTCAAGCCAATTGTCCACACGATGCACAAACACATAATCGCCAACTTCTACATCAATCACATTTGAGCCAATCTCGACAACCTCACCAACTAATTCACTGCCCGAAAGCACAGGAAACTTGATTTCTTTTGACGTGATGGATTTGCCCGTAAGCACAAAACGCTCCACACCGGGCGTGATGGAGGTGGCAAGCGTGCGCACACGTACATCGCTGGGACCAAGCGGCAAAGGGGTCAGTTCCACAAAATTGATGCGGTTAGCTTTCGGATAAATAATACCTTTGGGTTTGCGGTTCATCTCCACAGCAAGTGTTCGATACCACTCAACGTTAAGTGTTGCAAAAATAATGCAATTGCAACAGGCTACAAATGTCAAACCTGTGCAGGGCGTCATGGCGCAAATCGGCGCAGTGTCCGCTCAATAGCAGACCAGTAAGAACGACCAAACAAATTTAGATGCACCAGAAGCGGATAAAGATTGAACACCTCAAGACGGGCACGCCACTCTGGCACAAGTGGAAACACAGCATGATAGACCTCAAAGAGTCGCTCACTAAAGCCCCCAAAAAGATGCATGAAAGCAATCTCAGCTTCACGGTGTCCGAAATACACGGCAGGGTCGAAGAGCACCGGCAAGCCCTCAGAACCGACCAGAAAATTGCCGCTCCACAAATCGCCATGCAAGAGTGCCGGTGGCTCATCAGGGAAAAACGACTCAAGCGCAGGAAAAAGTCGCTCAACGCGCTTTACCTCGTGCACTGAAAGCAAAGACGCCTGACGGGCACGCTTAAGCATGGGACGAAGTCGCTCCTCAATAAAAAATTCTGACCAACGCCGATGCCATGTATTCTGCTGCGGAAGAGCGCCGATAAAATTATGCTGCTTGTAGCCAAATTGTGCTGCACTATGACGGTGCAAAAGCGCAAGACGCTCACCGAAGGTGTCCCAAAACGCCGAAGATGCTGCACCTTGCTCAACATAGTGCAAGACCAAAAAAAGCCTCATGGTCCGTTGCGCCCACAAGAAGTGTTTCAGGCACAGCAAAGGTGTGCGTGGCACGCAGACAAGCCAGACCATCGGCTTCAGCAAGAAAGTTCTCGTGATGCTGCACGGTGTTATGCTTAACAAAAAAATGTCCCGACGCTGGTCTCAACTTTTGCAGCATGGTGAATTGAGCCGCCAGAAAGATGCGTGCACTTCAAAATCGTTATGCGCTGTCCAAAGTGAGACGACAGCGCAGTGTCTAACCATGACAATGTCTTGGAATGCATAACAAAGCCTCATGTTTGCAGCTCAGCAAACAGCTACCATCCAACAAAATCAAAATGCCCCATGGCACGACGTCGCAAAGCGTAAGGCGTAGCGATGGCAAGGCAATTATGTCAAGGAAATAGGCCGACCAAGTTTGGCGCTAACAAGCTCAGAGAGCACAGCTGAGAGCTCAAGTCCCCGCTTGTCGTCGAGCCACTTGTGGTCTTTGAAATCAAATCGCCAGCCGCCTTGCGGTTCGGCTAACCAAATTTGATTGGTTGCGCTCTGACGATTGATGATAAGTTTTGTGCCATCCTCAAACTCAATGACCAGTTTGCCATCGGCAAGGTCAAGCTCTAAGTCGTCAGAGCCCAGCGCATCGAGTGCACGAAAAAGCCGTTGAAGTTCTTTGTCAATTTCTAAAAGCAGGTGTTGTTCTTGCATCGCAATGCATGTTTGACTGCAGCGCCTTGAGACGCTGCATGGTTGAAAAATTATGTCGCACGCTCTGAGCAGGGCGTCGGTGCAGGGTTGAGCCGCATGCCCTCAATGCCAAGCGCAGCGATACGGCAGAGCAGCGTGGTCATAAGTTCGAGAAATTCAGCCAGTTCAGCCTCTGTGTGCCAGCGCGCCAAATCGCTGACATCGCCTGCACCTAAATGCTTGTCATGCAATTCATCATGAAAAAGATGCACCAAAAAATCAGGCTTGAAGCGGCTATCGCCAACTTCCCAATCTAGCGAGTCGACAAACGCTGAGCGGTGCGCCGCAATGGTCTCTGCTACCAACTGGCGCAGCGTCTCATAAAGCTCGACTTTCTCTTCAAGCTCAATTTCAATCAACAGACCACGAATGCGCTCCTGTTTGAAGCGCGCCAAAGCGCGCAGCAGTTCTGTTTTGGTCATGCGTGTCTAACCAAAGCAAAATTTGAGACAAAATTAGCGAAAACCTCACGAGCGCCAAGCATAACTCAACAACAAAGAAGCAACATGAAAGAAAAGCGCAGCGCACAAACATGCAACCTGCACAAAGAAAATGTTGCGCGCAAAACGGCGCCGATGTAACTTGCTGCAAAAGACAACAAAACCTGCGTATGGAGATTTTCAAAGATTTATTTCAATTTTTAGCAGAGCGCAAAAAGTGGTGGCTGGCACCAATTGTGGTGGTCTTACTGTGTATTGGTCTTCTGGTGGTCATCGGCGGCGGCACAGCAATTGCACCATTTATCTATACGCTGTTCTAAGCAATTGAGAGTAAGCTAAAAACTAGGAGCAATGAAAACTGCATCTCATGCCAAGCAAGATGCCAAATCGGAACTTGCAATTGTCGTCGGGTTTCTTGTGCTTTTTGTCATCTTTCAGAAGATGTGGCTGCTTTATTTAGCCTGTGGGCTCGGCGTAGTCTTTCTTGGCTCTGAAAATTTGAGCAGGTTCATACTTGCAGTGTGGTTTAAATTTGCGCAAGCTATTGGATACATCAACACTCGGCTCTTGCTGTCGCTGGTGTATGTGGGAGTGCTATGGCCCGTGGCACTCTTGCGTCGACTGACACAGCCCGACCCGCTCTGGCTAAAGGCACCGCCAAGAGAGACCATGTTCAAGACCTTGGAGCGCAGCTACGAAAAAAAAGATTTTGAAAAACTTTGGTAGCAACTCCAGTAGAACACTCCGCTGAGCCAATCTAAAGATGTCAAATCCGATTGTCATTATGCCCGGCACAGCGATGTGGGGCGGCATTTTTGAGGAAATGCGCTGGCATCTGGGTAAGGCATTTGGACAAGAGAAAATCTTTATTGTGCCGCTAACCGTGCTCGATTGGATTGGCGTTCCACCCTCGCCAGAGCGTTCCACCGTGCGTGTCATGCGGCGGCTGCACGAGACCGTGCTTGAAGCGCAAAAACGCTACCCCAATGAGCCGATTAGTATTATCGGACATAGCGGCGGCGGCACTGCCGCAATGATTTATTTGCTTGGCAAGCCTTTCCAAGGTGAAGTCTATCCTGAAGTGCCTGTTCGGCAACTTATCACCCTAGGCTCACCTTTTCAGAGCGTAGAGCAATATGGAAAAATTAAATCTGACTTCATTGCCCAGCATCTTAACCAGCAATTCTTTGCACGCATCAACGTGGTGAGTGTGGCAGGCAAAACCCGTTTTGGCAATCCAAAAGGATCACTGGCAGAGCGCACCGCATTTGAATGCTACAAGAATACGATAGGATGCGGCGACGTGTGGGGCGATGGCGTCGTGCCTACGCAAGCCTGCTGGCTGGACGGCGCAACCAACCTCGAAGTGCACGACGTGGAGCACCTGCCTACACCATTCAGACTGTGGTATGGCTCACAGAGTGTGATAAAAATCTGGCAAGAGAGCTTAAAGATTTAGCGCGGAATTTGGTTTTCTCAAAATTATCCCGTAATATCGCACTCAAAGTTTGTACGCGAACTAAAAAAACCAATGTCTCTCGAGGATAGAGTTGCAGATTTAGCCGTAGCGGTCGCAGCAGATGATGCTTCCAAGTATGGAAGAGCAAACACGACACGAATGCTACACATGTACAAAACGCAGCGTACAGGCTGCTCTCTCTACTCGAGAAAAAAAACCAGAACATTGCCACGGTTTCTAAAAGCACACATCAGAGCTTTCCCAGCAGCTTTTTTCAGAAGAAGCTTGACTACCTCGTTGCTATCGTTCTGCGGTAGAGCGAAGTACTGCTTGTTCAATTAACACTAAAACGACAATGCTCATGCAAAAACGTCTCTCCTTAAAAGCGCTTTACCTTGCGCTGACAGTCTTGGTTCTGTGTGTGGGCAGCGCATCGGCGCAGAACCCAAGCATGCGGGGACCGCTACTCAAGGTAAAAATCTACAGCGGCGCCGCTATCCTGCCCTACTTTACCACTGGGTTCAAGGATGCGCATATCACATCTTTCCCAGGGGGAATCTTTGGTATAACCGAAGAGCGCTTAAAACTTGCCACTCTCAAAAGGCACCAGCGAAAACATTCGCTTCGGTGGGCTCTTGGGTCTGGAAGTCTCCAACCTCGGCGGCTACAAGCGACTGTCTCTGAATGTCGAAGCACAAGGCATGCCCGGCGAAAATAGCCGCTACTTCAACATCGCCGCTGGCTTTGGCTACAAATTCTTTGACCTCAAAGAAGATGCAAAGCAAGATTTCCCGATGACCATCGGCTTGCTCGTCAAAGGTGGATACTCCTTCGGGCTCTCAACCTTTGCTAATGTGGAAGCCTTGGCTGACCGCCCCTTCGCTAGCACTGTCGTAACCGATGGCGGGCTGTTCCAAGTCGGTGACCGCGTACAAGCCGATATTCTGGGTGCAACCATCCAAGCCGCTGTAACCGTCAATATCGAGATAATTAAGAATGTCGACGTGGGCCTGCAACTGGGCTATAGCGGTGCTTGGCTCAACTCCATTAACATCACCTCAAGCAGCGGCGGTACACTTAATCCGCTTTCGCCACATGTTGTTAATCCCAATACGACAGACCGCACACAGGGTTTCACCAGAGCCTATACCGAAGCCCCAAGCATCTCGCTGAATGGCTTCTTTGCGGCGCTGCAGTTTGGCTTAACGCTGTACTAAGTGACGGCTAACTGAATTTCAATCGGCACATGGGTAGTTAAAATGGGTTGCGACCTGCCTCTGTGCCACAGACTTAACTTAAAACAAACGCAACCTTCAAAATAACGCTAAACCAGAAGAAAGCCATGAATAGACCAAACACATCATTCATCGCGTCTCTTCTGCTCCTCGTGCTCTTCGGAGTCCTAGCGGGGTGCCGAGAAACGCCGATAAACAACAACCCCGTGCCGCGCGGGCGCCAATTCGTTGGCGAAATCAACGGTGTTGTCCGCAATGGCAATACCGGCGCGCCGCTCTCGGGGGTCACACTGCGCCTCATCGGTCCAGATGGAGACCAAACCGCAACCACCAACGCCGATGGGATTTATATCTTCCGTAACCTGCAAGCGGGTGTCTACAAAATTGCAGCTGTAGCCCCAGCAGGATTTGCGCCAACCCGCGTCCAAGATGTCGAACTGCGCGATGATGCCAATACCAGCACTGGCGTCGCTGTCGTGCGTATCGCTCGCGATGTGCGCTTCTACCTAGCAAATGCGAGCGTCGCCGGCTTGATCCAATTGCGCACACCCAGCGGTCAGCTCCTGCGCGCCCCTGTCGGCTCACCTGTCTTTATTGACTTTACCAGACGTGGTAGCCCAGAGGCCAGAACCATCGGTGATGTGCAAGTTGCCGAAGTCTCTGGCACGGTGCGCGCCGATACCGTGATTGGCGGACAAGTTGCAAACATCATCTTCACAGGATTGCCAGCCGTAGGCTCGTTAGCCGATGTAGAAGGTC